>NZ_JBEJZY010000001.1:0-185201 GCF_040256935.1 Photorhabdus viridis | reverse complement strand
CGGTCATTTTATCCGGTTAACTCCCGGCGGTATTCTGACCTCCCCAAATTTATCCGTCGGGCAAGGTTCCGCCGGTGTCGGACGTGGTCTGTCTCTGCAATTGCCAGAGGGCGTTGCGCCTCTGCCGGGTGTTAAATTCCCCGCCAAACCGCTTTGTGCTGTACAGGCGCAACTGGAAGCTAACTTGATTATTGATAACCAGGAGGATGCATGAACATTTCTATCAATTGGCAACAATGGTTGACCACGCCTAATAGGCCACCCGTTTTCTTTATGCTCAATTCACTGGCAAAGCCGAACCCTGTCACTCTCTTTTATAAAAACGACTGGGTGGAGCAGGCTTTTCCATTGTATAGCGGTACACCGATGGATCACCTGCTGGCGCAAAGCCCCTGGCTGGTTCAGCCCAGGTCAGGCTATCTGTCAGTCATCGGTCATCTACTTGATAACCATACCCTGAGCGACAGCAGTTGGGGCTGGGCTTACCGCAGTGAGGATTTATGGACCCAACAGCTTAATCACTGGCGTTCACGCCAGCAGGTGATATTACAGGAGAAACAGGTGCTTTTGCGCAGTATGGATACGCGTATTCTTAGTCAGTTATTACCGGCAATGATAATCAGTGACTGGTCGGGATTCCTGACGCCGGTGAGTGAATTAATGATCGATACCCCTGAGCCACAGATTTATTCTCGCCCTGAGAATTGTGGTCAAAGTGGGAGTGAAAAGCCCTTTGTCTTGGGCCATCATTTACTTGAGGCTTGGTTCCATTCTGATTACGCCTTGCAAGGACAGGTATTCGTGCTCATTAGCGATTTATGGGAAAACCACGGTAAGCAGGTTAAGAAACTGGATGAACCTGCCGGACAATTACAGGAACGGCTCACTCATTGGTTGAAAGCGCGTTTAGAAAATGGCGAGGGCATGAGTAACCTGACGGGATCAGATTACTTAGCAGATGCTTGTGAGCAATAACGATCATTGGATAGCCTATGATGGTTAACATCTTGCGAGTTGAGCTTGTCATTGTTGTGTTTTAAACAACAAGAAATGCGTTAAGTCTTCGTTAGTTGGCAATACGATCAATTTCTTGTTGTGAAATATTAAATTGAGAATGGTATTTTGTCTTTATCATCTTTACTGGTTTTTTAGTTAATTATATTTCTCATAAACAAAAAATAAGATAATTGATTTTCCATTAGATAAAATCTCAGAGACAATATAACAAAAAAATATATATTATATGTTTTTTGGCATTATTCTTAATGTGATTAATTTCTATTTCATTGTTATTTAATGTTTTTTTATTTTGAGTGAATCTCGTTGATTAAAATTGAAAATCTTTTGCAAATTATTTGTTGAAATTTTTAATAAAAAAGAAATTAATATCGTTTATGATTTAATAAATCTAAAAGAATAGCTCACCAGCATTGATCTATAAAGGAACTACTATGCTTTGGAAGAATACCTCCAACCAATTTGGTCATTTATCTGTCCTTTTACACTGGCTGGTTGCACTGACCGTGTATGGCATGTTTGCACTGGGACTGTGGATGGTGACATTAGGGTATTACGATACGTGGTATCACGGAGCGCCTGAAATTCATAAAAGCATAGGAATCATGCTGCTAATAGCGATGGTGGTGCGTGTGATCTGGCGTTTTGTTTCTCCTGCGCCAAAACCCTTAGCCAGTTATAGTCGCCTGACCAGAATCAGCTCTGTTTTAGTACATATTCTGTTGTATATTTTACTGTTTAGCATTCTGATTAGCGGTTATTTAATTTCGACGGCTGATGGGCAGCCAATTTCTGTCTTTGACTGGTTTACTGTGCCAGCCACATTAACCGGTCAGGGGAAACAGGCAGATACTGCTGGAATGATTCATCTTTACCTTGCCTGGACTGTGGTGATTTTATCGCTATTACATGCTGTTGCTGCGTTAAAGCACCATTTTATTGACCGTGATGCAACCCTAAGGCGTATGCTGGGTTTCCGTCCTGAATAATACAAAATGATTATGGAGAATAATATGTTGAAGAAGACGTTACTTGGCCTGACTGCGGGTGCACTGTTATTGAATGCAAGTTCTGCATTAGCAGCCAATTATAAAATTGATATACCGGGTCAGCATGCCTTTATTGAATTCCGCATTCAGCATTTGGGTTATAGCTGGTTATATGGCTCATTTAAAGACTTTGATGGTTCTTTCACTTTTGATGAGAAAAACCCGGCGGCGGATAAAGTTGATGTAATAATTAAAGTAGCCAGTTTAGATACTAACCACGCCGAACGTGATAAGCACCTGCGCAGTAAAGATTACTTTAATACAGAGAAATACCCTGAAGCAAAATTCACTTCAACTAAAGTGAAAAAGGATGGGAATAAATATACTATTACCGGTGATCTGACTTTAAACGGTGTGACAAAGCCAGTAGTGTTGGATGCAGTATTGATGGGGGAAGGTAAAGACCCGTGGGGTGGTTACCGAGCAGGTTTTGAAGCTTACAGTAAAATCAACCTGAAAGACTTTAATTTCAAAGCGGATTTAGGCCCTAAATCACAGGAAGCGGATTTACTGATTTCTGTTGAAGGCATTCGGGAAAAGTAAAATCCTGATTACTTAACGTAAACTGAATAAATAAAGACCTGGCTAATGCCAGGTTTCAGGCTGCTGCTCAACCCATTAATCCTTTTTTTATTGCATTATTTTACGGGTTAATGGATTTCGATTAAACGCAATTTACTATCATTCTGAAAAGTACATTTATTGAGTTAAATTAGTCTGTTATATAAAATATTTAATCTCTCTGCATTCGCGATTTGAAATGGTTATGATAGGTTAGTGTTTTTTTTCTGCCTCGCATTTAAATTTTCCCATTTTCATTAATTCGCAAATTAAAAAAATGAAAATTTTTCTTGCTAATTTGTGATGCCATTTGCCAAGTGAAACAATGTAATTTTCCACTTGGCATTATATCAAGTATTTATTATATTAGTAATATGCATTCAGATAGTTTTTATTTTTTTCCTCAAGAGGAGAATACCGAGATTCTATTATAACATCGACACTAAATTCTCCAGAGTTATCGTAATATACACCGGGTGTATCAGAGAACAGAAGTATCAATTCACCATCTATTTGTTACTACAAAGTGGACGTTTCATACATCAGATTGCTGTTGATTTATAAAAAAGGTATACAGGACGATCTGAGTGAATTAGAGAAGAAAATCTGGAGAGACTTAAATGAGAGGTGGTAAAGATGTATAGTAAACTCCTTTAAAACTCTTGGGCTGTTTGGCAAGGGAAGGGATCAATCTATTGCATCTTAACTGGACTAATATGACACATTTTTCTTCTATTGTTGAATTACAGGATTTAGTGGCTGATCTGGCAATATTTGAGCAAAAATTGGTACGGTTCAGGCAACAGCTTAATTTGAATGTTGAACAATATCTAGCCGATCATATCTCCTTACGTTGTCACGATATCTCTGTAGCGGAGCGCTGGCGTAAAGGTTTTTTGCAATGTGGCAGTTTGATGTCAGAAAGTATCATTAATGGGCGTCCAATCTGCTTGTTTGATTTAGAACACCCAATCGCGGTGCTTAATTGGCAAATCGATTGTGTAGAATTGCCCTATCCTGGTAAGAAAACTTACTTACATCAGGGATGGGAACATGTGGAGCTGGTGCTGCCGGTGGCGCCGGAAATGTTGTCGGCAAAAGCAAGGGCATTATTACCGCAACCTTTGCCGGCAGGTTTTTCTGTTAAAGAGAGCCAACCTAAAGGGGAACAAGAGCGGCTGCCTAATCCTACCTTAGCTATCACTGATGGTGAGATCACCGTCAAATTTCATCCATTTACATTGCGTGAAATTGTTAAAGGTGAGTGCCTGGCTACATAAGTTAAAGTGATATCGTTATGTGAGCCTGGCAAGAAATTCTAGTGCCTGCGGGTGGCGATCCACCATTTTAATCAGTAACACAGCTTGTTTATTCGGTTTAGCTCGTCCCTGTTCCCAGTTCTGGTATGTCGTCTCACCGGTATGCAGGTACTGGGCAAACACAGCCTGAGAAATATTCAGTTTACTCCGGATGGATTTCAACTCATCCGGATTGATGGAGATGTCATTTTTTAACCTTCTCTTATGAGTTTTCAATGTGAGTTTGCCTTCGTTAGCCTCTTCCCAAGCTTTCATTCCTTCATTGAGTTCTGCAAATAGATCACGCTTCATTTATGCTCCTTTTTTTCTCATTTCTAACATTTTACGTAAGGATTCGCATTGCTCTTTAGTTAAGTCTGACATTTCATCTTTATCATAGATAGTGAAAAGCATGAATTGCGATTTAGATACCCACCAATAATAAATTACCCGAATACCGCTCCGTTTTCCCTTTTTCCTTCGGGAATCAGTAAAACGCACTTTACGTAATCCGCCAGTATGTTGGATTACGTCCCCTGCTGTTGGATTTTTCAGCAGCATATTTTGGAAGGTTCGAAGCTCCTCATCACTCAGGTAGTTATGACGATAACGTTCAAAAGGTGGTAGTTCAATAAAAACGGCTTCCATCATTTATCCATCTGTCCCCAACTTGAGTATAATACGTGACATCGTTAAAAGTGAGTACTAGTCAGCAAAATTAACTTTTCCATCCTTGTGATCCAGATAAAAATTCTGACCTTGTGATTTCCTACAAATCATTGGGAATAATTAAATGTCATAGTTAGTGAGTTGAGTTACTGAATCGTTTAGGTTCATTAATTGCTCGTTATTGACTGGGTGTTCAAGGAACTTCTGATGACAAAGTTAGAAATTTGTTGTTTTAGCGTAGGTTGCGCATTAATTGCACAACAGGCTGGGGCTGACCGGATAGAGTTGTGCGCCAGTCCGACGGAAGGGGGATTAACACCGAGTTTTGGTACATTGAAGCAGGCTATTGAGCAATTAACTATTCCTGTGCATCCAATTGTACGTCCAAGAGGCGGTGATTTTTGCTATAACTATTCCGATTTTGAGGTGATGAAAAGTGATGTCGCTCAGATCCGTGATATGGGATTTATGGGCGTCGTTTTTGGTGTGTTGGATGAAGAAGGTCATATCGATTTGCCGCGGATGCAACAATTGATGGCGTTGTCCGGCGATATGGCTGTCACTTTTCACCGTGCATTTGATATGTGTTTTAATCCTAACATGGCATTGGATCAACTGACTCAGCTAGGTGTTAAGCGAATATTGACTTCCGGCCAGCAACAGAATGCTGAATTGGGATTACCCTTATTAAAAGAGCTTCATCAGGCCAGTCAGGGACCCATTATTATGGCGGGCGCGGGGGTTCGTCTGAGTAATATTCATAAATTTATGGATATAGGGCTAACGGAAGTTCACAGCTCTGCCAGCCGGGTGATGCTTTCCACCATGACCTACCGCAAAGCGGGGGTGACAATGAGTTCTGACAATGAAGCGGATGAGTTTTCACATTACTGCGTTGATGGTGGTGTGGTAGAGGTTATGAAAGGGATGCTGAGTCTGACCTTGTTTGAATAAACTCTGCTGTTAAGTAAATTTCAAACTGGCCCTGTTGGGCCAGCTCTCAAACTCAGGGTTTACGAGCAATCAGTACCGCACGCAGCGGGGCTGGATAGCCTTCAATGGTTTTACCGTTATCTTCAGGATCGAGAAAGTCAGATAACGATTCTGTTTTCATCCAGTCTGTACGACGTTGTTCTTCCGTGGTAGTTACAGCGTGATCGACAATCCTTACATCAACAAAACCACACTTTTCCAGCCAGACTTTCAGCATTTTCGCTGATGGGATGAAATAAACATTACGCATTTGGGCATAGCGTTCGCCAGGGATTAGACAGGTGTGTTCATCACCTTCAACAACCAAACTTTCCAGCACTAATTCACCATCGGACACCAGTTGGTTTTTTAACTGCCAAAGATGGTCGAGTGGGGAACGGCGGTGATAGAGGACACCCATTGAAAAAACAGTATCAAAAGCGGCCAGTACTGGTAATTGTTCGATTCCTAGAGGTAAAAGATGAGCACGTTGATCACTGCCAAGCAACTTTCTGACAGCTTCAAACTGGCAGAGAAAAAGTTGAGTCGGATCGATACCAACCGCAAGTTTAGCCCCTTCACCGACCATCCGCCACAGGTGATAGCCGCTGCCGCAGCCAACATCAAGAATTGTCCGGCCTGCTAAGGGAGAAACATGAGGCAGTACCCGATCCCATTTCCAATCTGAACGCCATTCAGTGTCGATATTCACACCATAAAGAGAGAATGGCCCTTTGCGCCACGGCATAAATACTCTCAATATATTGGTAATACAGACTTTTTCACCGGCGGATAGGGGGGGATCGCGTTCTGCGATCACGCCATTTTTTAGATCTAATTTAGTCGGCGAAATTTCGGGCAGGTTTTCCAGGGTTTTGACCCACGATTTAAGACTGCCATGCAGGGCCGCTTTTTGCCATTCATCCAGTTGGGCCGGAAGACAATGAAGCCAGTGTTGGAGGTTGTTCTTGGCGATAAGTTGATAAAAATTACCGAAATCGATCATTTATCGGCTCCTTTTATCGCCAGTAATGAACCGAAATTGAAACACTGAAACCAGACTTCAACATGTTCAAAACCAGACTGATGAAGGCGGGATTTATGTGTTTCGACGGAATCAGTCAGCATCACATTTTCAAGCATGCTACGTTTCTGGCTGATCTCCAATTCGCTGTAGCCGTTAGCACGCTTAAAATCGTGGTGCATATTAAACAGCAACTCACCAATCTGTTGATCTTCAAAGCTGAATTTCTCTGATAAAACTAACACACCGCCCGGACGTAATCCCTGATAAATCCGGTTAAGCAAACCTTGCCGATTTTGTGGATCGAGAAATTGTAAGGTGAAATTCAGTACAACCATTGAGGCATTCTGGATATCAATATCGAGAATATCAGCTTCAATTACGTCAACGGGTGTGTGTGCCCGGAAAGCATCAATATGGCGACGACAGCGTTCTACCATAGCGGGAGAATTATCAACCGCGATGATCTTGCAATTTTCCGCCGTAGTATTGCGGCGTATTGCCAGGGTTGATGCGCCAAGGGAACAACCCAGGTCATAAATCTGACTGTTTGATGTCACGAAACGACTGGCCAGCATACCAATCATGGAAACGATATTTGAATAACCTGGCACAGAGCGTTGGATCATATCAGGGAAAACTTCTGCAACCCGTTCATCGAAACGCCAGTCACCCAAATTGGCAATGGGGGCGGCAAATAGGCTATCCCTTTGATTGTGAGGATCTTGATTTGACATAACAGCATTGATTATTAGAAAAAATAGAAGGCGGCATTCTAACAGAAATTCGGAGAAAGACCTCAATGGTAATCAGTATAAATCATTTCAGGCAGCAGAACTTGCTGCCTGTTTATTTCAGTGGCGGCAATATTAGACATAAAGAGAAAATATCTGTTCCCAGGGCAGATAGTAAATATTGGCAATCATCATTAATATCATGGAGAGATAGGTTGCAGCCATGCCGGAGCGCCGCCAGCGGAACTCTTGGTGGTGCAGGCCATAATAATGTAACAACCTGCCGGTGAGCAGGATCAAACCACAGACATGTATCATCCAGACATTTGAACCGTTCATCTCCATCATCACCAGTAATAACATTGAGATGGGAATATATTCCACAGCATTGCCGTGAATACGGATAGCGGTTTGTAATTCGTAAAAACCGCCATCTCCATATGAAACACGATATTGTGTTCTTAATCTAACCACATCAAAAGACAGCTTAATCAATAATAGTGCGCCCAACACAACATAAAGCGAGCTAACCATTTTTAACTCCATTGCCTAACCGAAATTGGCCAATTAGGTTATGATAAACCTCAAAAATAAAACTGTCGCTATAAAAAACAGGAATTGAAAATAAATTGGCTGATTATCAGATATCAAGGCAATTGTATAATCAAGGATATTGCCTGCCCTTATCTCTGAGCAGAATTTCTATTATAATGGCGGCCTTTTTTGACAGTTCTGGACTTTTTTGAACTTTGTAAAAGGATATTGTATGCGTACTGATTATTGTGGGCAGTTGAATCTGACCCATGAAGGCCAGAAAGTGACTCTTTGTGGTTGGGTAAATCGCCGTCGTGATCTGGGCGGCCTGATTTTTATTGATATGCGTGATCGTGAAGGTATCGTTCAGGTATTTTTCGACCCGGATCAGCAAGCAGCGTTTTCTCTGGCTTCTGAGCTGCGTAATGAGTTCTGTATTCAAATCACCGGTACTGTACGCGCGCGTCCTGACAGTCAAATCAATAAAGATATGGCTACCGGTGAAATCGAGGTTTTTGCGGAAAGCCTGAATATTATCAATCGTTCCGAACCTCTGCCTTTGGATAGCAACCAGACGAACAGTGAAGAGCAGCGTCTGAAATATCGCTATATTGATCTGCGCCGTCCTGAAATGGCAAATCGCCTGAAAACACGCGCTAAAATTACCAGCTTTGTCCGCCGTTTTATGGATGGTGAGAGTTTTCTGGATATTGAAACGCCGATGCTGACTAAAGCGACACCCGAAGGCGCTCGTGATTATTTAGTGCCGAGCCGTGTTCATAAAGGCAAATTTTATGCATTGCC
Source organism: Photorhabdus viridis (assembly GCF_040256935.1). Taxonomy (NCBI): domain Bacteria; kingdom Pseudomonadati; phylum Pseudomonadota; class Gammaproteobacteria; order Enterobacterales; family Morganellaceae; genus Photorhabdus; species Photorhabdus viridis. Next base: position 176,539 of record NZ_JBEJZY010000001.1, on the reverse strand, counting down.
TCAGTCCCCGCAGTTATTTAAGCAATTGTTGATGATGTCCGGCTTTGATCGTTATTATCAGATTGTTAAATGCTTCCGTGATGAAGATTTGCGTGCAGATCGCCAGCCGGAATTTACTCAGATCGACGTGGAAACTTCCTTTATGACTGCCGAGCAGGTCAGGGAAATGATGGAACAAATGATCCGTGAATTGTGGCTTGAAATTAAAGGTGTTGATCTCGGGCAGTTCCCGGTCATGACTTTTGCTGAAGCCATGCGTCGTTTCGGTTCTGATAAGCCTGATTTGCGTAACCCACTGGAATTAGTCGATGTCGCTGATCTGGTCAAAAATGTGGAGTTCAGCGTTTTTGCTGAACCGGCGAATGACAGTAAAGGCCGTGTAGCGGTTATCCGTGTTCCAGGTGGGGCTGAACTGAGCCGTAAACAAATTGATGAATATGGCAAATTTGTTGGGATTTATGGCGCCAAAGGGTTGGCGTGGATAAAAGTCAATAATCGTGGCGCTGGTCTGGAAGGGGTACAAAGCCCGGTGGCTAAGTTCCTGAATGCAGAAGTGATTGATGGTTTACTTTCCCGTACTGGCGCGCAGGATGGCGATATCCTATTCTTCGGCGCTGGCAGTACAAAAGTGGTCACTGATGCCTTGGGAGCACTTCGTCTGAAATTAGGCCGCGATTTGAACCTGACGCAACTGGATAGCTGGCAACCGTTGTGGGTTATTGATTTCCCAATGTTTGAAGATGATGATGAAGGCGGCCTGAGTGCTATGCACCATCCATTTACTTCACCGCGTGATATGTCAGCGGAAACGTTGGCGCAAAATCCACTTTCGGCCATTGCCAATGCTTACGATATGGTGATTAATGGCTATGAAGTGGGTGGTGGTTCAGTACGTATTCACCGTAACGACATGCAACAAGCGGTGTTCCGTATTCTGGGGATTAATGAGCAGGAACAGCAGGAAAAATTTGGTTTCTTGCTGGATGCGCTGAAGTTTGGGACTCCGCCCCATGCAGGCTTGGCATTCGGTCTTGACCGTCTGGTGATGTTGCTGACCGGGACTGACAACATCCGTGATGTTATCGCGTTCCCTAAAACCACTGCTGCCGCTTGTCTGATGACCGAGGCGCCAAGTTATGCAAATCTGGCCGCACTTGAAGATCTGTCAATCTCGGTTGAGGCCCGGAAAGAGAGTGAATAATGGCTTATAAGCGCCCTGAATCTGTTCTGGTTGTCATTTATGCGTTTTCCAGCGGACGGGTGCTGATGCTACAGCGGCGGGACGATCCTGATTTCTGGCAATCTGTGACGGGTAGCCTTGATGGGGACGAGACGCCGAGCGAGACAGCATTGCGTGAAGTGCAAGAAGAAGTCGGTATTGATATCATCGGTGAAAATCTTGAACTGATAGATTGCCGGCGCTCGCTTTATTATGAGATTTTTACCCACTTGCGTCATCGTTATGCTCCGGGAGTAACCCGTAATAAAGAGTACTGGTTCTGTCTGGCATTGCCTGAAGAGCGAGAATTCCTGTTGACTGAACACCAGGCTTATCAGTGGCTGGATGCGGATAAAGCGGCAAAGCTCACCAAGTCATGGAGCAATCGGCAGGCAATTGAAGAATTTGTGATTAATTAAGCAATTAGATGCTTTATCGGAGAACGTTATGGCAGGTCATAGTAAATGGGCCAATACCAAGCACCGCAAAGCCGCACAGGATGCGAAACGCGGTAAAGTTTTCACCAAAATTATTCGGGAACTGGTAACGGCTGCCCGTCTGGGTGGTGGTGATCCGGCAGCTAACCCACGTCTGCGGGCGGCGGTTGATAAAGCGCTGTCCAACAACATGACCCGTGATACCTTGAACCGGGCTATCGCCCGTGGTGTTGGCAACGATGACGCTGACAACATGGAAACCATTATTTATGAAGGTTATGGTCCGGGGGGGACCGCGGTGATGGTTGAGTGTCTCAGTGATAACCGTAACCGTACGGTTTCTGATGTTCGCCATGCTTTCACGAAAACCGGCGGTAATCTGGGTACGGATGGCTCTGTTGCTTATTTGTTCACCAAGAAAGGCGTGATCTCTTATGCGCCGGGATTGGATGAAGACGCGGTTATGGAAGCGGCGCTGGAAGCAGGGGCTGATGATGTGGAAACCTATGATGATGGCGCTATTGATGTTTACACCACACCAGAAACGTTTGGTGAGGTAAAAGACGCGTTGGATGCTGCCGGTTTCGTTGCTGAATCAGCAGAAGTTTCGATGATCCCTTCAACTAAAGCTGAATTGGATGCGGAAACCGCACCTAAGTTACTCCGTCTGATCGATATGCTGGAAGATTCAGACGACGTACAAGAGGTTTACCATAACGGTGAAATCTCTGATGAAGTTGCCGCTTTGTTGTAATTTCAATCGGGTTGTACAGCGTAGAGAAAGTGCACTGGGGTTCAGGGCACTTTCTCTAACGTTTTTATCCCCCCTTAATTAAAGATGATCGTAAAGGCGAATAAACAGATATGGCGATTATCTTAGGTATCGACCCAGGTTCTCGTGTTACCGGTTATGGCGTGATCCGCCAGCAGGGGCGCCATTTGATTTATCTTGGCAGTGGTTGCATCCGGACAAAAGTTGATGATCTGCCTAACCGGTTACAGCGCATTTATGCTGGTATCCTTGAAATTATTACGCAATTCCAACCGGATGCCTTTGCTATTGAGCAGGTATTTATGGCAAAAAACCCGGATTCAGCGCTGAAATTAGGGCAAGCGCGTGGTGTTGCTATTCTGGCTGCGGTAAATCAATCTGTACCGGTTTTTGAATATGCCGCCCGGCAGGTTAAACAGACAGTTGTCGGCACCGGGGCCGCTGAAAAAAGTCAGGTTCAGCATATGGTGCGTTCTATGCTGAAATTGTCTGCTAATCCGCAAGCTGATGCGGCAGATGCGTTGGCAATTGCGATAACTCATTGCCACTTTAATCAGAATCTTTTGCGTGTCGGTGATCCCAGATTAATTCTGGCGCGTGGACGTTTAAAATAACGGCTGGATATGCATCCAGCTTTTTTTATGTTATAAGCATTAGCAGAATAATCAGTTTTATTTAGAACATCAGTTTTATTTGCAGGGGGTAAACAAGTGATAGGGCGTCTCAGAGGAATTGTGCTGGAAAAACAACCACCATTGGTTTTGCTGGAAACGAATGGCGTGGGTTATGAAGTTCATATGCCAATGACCTGTTTTTATGAATTGCCTGATACCGGACAGGAAACTGTTCTGTTTACTCACTTTGTGGTGCGTGAAGATGCGCAATTACTTTATGGTTTTAATGATAAACAGGAGCGGGCGCTGTTCCGTGAACTGATTAAAGTGAATGGCGTCGGCCCTAAACTGGCGCTGGCTATTCTTTCGGGTATGTCTGCGCAACAATTTGTTTCTGCGATTGAGAAAGAGGCGATTGCTTCTTTGGTTAAATTACCCGGTGTGGGTAAAAAAACCGCCGAACGGCTGGTGGTTGAAATGAAAGATCGCTTTAAAGGGCTTAATGGCGATCTGTTCAATCAGAGCAGTGATATTAATTTGCCGGCAACCGCCAAACAGACAACTTCTGATGCGGATATTGAAGCGGAAGCCGCCGCTGCGTTAGTCTCTCTGGGTTATAAGCCGCAGGAGGCCAGTCGAATGGTCAGTAAAGTCGCTAAACCGGGGGCTGATTGTGAAACACTTATCCGCGAAGCACTTCGCGCCGCTCTTTAATCACAGGGGTATACCATGATTGAAGCTGACCGTCTGGTTTCCGCGGAAGTTTTGCAAGATGATGAAGCTATTGACCGTGCAATCAGACCCAAACTGTTGTCTGAATATGTCGGGCAGCCGCAGGTCTGTGAGCAGATGGAGATTTTTATTCAGGCTGCCAGACAGCGTGGTGATGCTCTTGATCATCTGCTGATTTTTGGCCCGCCTGGGTTGGGGAAAACAACCCTGGCGAATATTGTTGCCAATGAAATGGGGGTAAATCTTCGCACAACGTCTGGCCCGGTCTTGGAAAAGGCGGGGGATTTAGCGGCAATGCTGACAAATCTTGAGCCGCACGATGTCTTATTTATCGATGAAATTCACCGTTTATCTCCGGTGGTGGAAGAAATTCTCTATCCGGCAATGGAAGACTATCAGCTGGATATTATGATTGGTGAGGGGCCGGCAGCCCGTTCGATCAAAATTGATTTGCCGCCTTTTACCCTGATTGGCGCTACCACGCGTGCAGGTTCTTTGACTTCTCCACTGCGTGATCGTTTCGGTATTGTGCAGCGCCTTGAATTTTATAACGTGGATGATTTACAAAGTATTGTCTCCCGCAGTGCCCGTTATATGGGGGTGGATATTACTGATGATGGCGCGCGGCAGATTGCTATGCGTTCCCGTGGAACACCGCGTATTACCAACCGTTTACTGCGTCGGGTGCGTGATTTTGCTCAAGTGAAAGGGAATGGCGCGATTGATGGTGATATTGCTGCCAGAGCGCTGGATATGCTGAGTGTGGATTCTGCCGGTTTTGATTATCTGGATCGTAAGTTATTGATTGCCATCATTGATAAATTTATGGGCGGGCCTGTGGGGGTGGATAACCTTGCGGCTGCCATTGGTGAGGAGAGGGAAACGATTGAAGATGTGCTGGAGCCATTCCTGATCCAGCAGGGTTTTATTCAACGGACTTCCCGTGGACGAATCGCCACCGATCATGCTTATCGCCATTTTGGTATGGTCAGAGATTAGGCGCAATCAGTTTACAGCCTGAGCTAATCGGGATGGGGCTCCTTCAAGGGAACCTTATCCCGTGTTTTCCTCATTGGTAATTGAGTGTAGCAACTCAGTGGATCAGCTTCTTGCCTTACTGAGCAGGCTGGTAATAAATAGCACCGCAGCGCACAGAACAACAGAAGGCCCGGCCGGTGTGTCGTAAAAGGCGGAAAAAGCTAATCCGCCGGTGACAGCGAGCATACCAACTACAATAGCAATACCGGCCATTTGCTCCGGTGTACGGGCAAAACGGCGAGCCGTGGCCGCGGGAATAATCAGTAGAGAGGTGATAATCAGAGCGCCGACAAACTTCATTGCCAAGCCAATTGTCAAGGCTGTGACCAGCATTAACAGTACTCTCAACCGCTGTGTTTTAATGCCATCTACAAAAGCCATTTCTTGGCTGGCTGTCATAGAAAGCAGGGCGTTCCATTGCCAGAACAGCAGTGTGGTGACAATAGCGACACCGATTGCAATCAACCAGATATCTTCATAAGTAACTGATAGTAAGTCACCAAACAGATAAGCCATTAAATCAACCCGCACATTGGACATTAAACTGACAACCACCAAACCTAATGATAATGCGCTGTGAGCCATAATCCCCAATAACGTATCAATGGCCAGTTGCGGACGTTTCTCCAGCCAGACCAGCATGATTGCCAATATTAAAGTGACCGCGATAACCGCGTAAAAAGGGCTGATATTCAGTAATAATCCGAAAGCAACACCTAATAATGACGCATGAGCCAGAGTATCGCCAAAATAAGACATTCTACGCCAGACAACAAATGATCCTAATGGCCCGGCAGCCATCGCCAATAATATGCCGGCTAACCAACCGGGGAGTAATAATTCAATCATCAATGGCATTCCCTGTTATTTTTCAAGATAATTTTCCCTTTCAGATCATGATGGTGATTATGCTGATGCCGATATACTGCCAATTGTTCGGCACCATGATGACCAAACATCGCGATAAATTCAGGGTGAGTTGAAACAACTTCCGGTGTACCAGAACAGCAAATATGTTGATTAAGACATAAAACTTCGTCTGTTTTCGCCATCACCAGATGTAAATCGTGGGAGACCATCAGTACAGCACAATGCAATTCGGTTCTAATTTGATTAATTAAATCATAGAGCGCTAACTGACCATTAACATCAACTCCTTGTGTCGGTTCATCAAGCACCAATAATTGGGGTTGATTTAATAGCGCTCTGGCTAATAAAACCCGTTGGTTTTCTCCGCCGGATAATTTTTGCATCGGTTGCTGCAAGAGGTGAGCCGCGTTAACCCGTTCAAGCGTCGGCAATATATCGGCGGATTTTACACCGGGTTTCAGCATCATAAAGCGTTTGACTGTCAATGGCAGGGTAGGATCAAGATGCAACTTTTGTGGAACATAGCCGATTTTCAGTCCATCGGTATGCTCAATCGTACCGGATGACGGTTCGATAAGCCCCAAAACAATACGGACTAATGTTGACTTACCAGCACCATTGGGACCCAGCAACGTCAGGATATTCCCTTGTTGCAAGCTAAGAGAAATATTGTTTAATACCTGACGGTTGCCGAAGGTAACTGCAACATTTTTTAAAGTGATAAGTGTCGACATGCTAAATATATCTTGCGTGAACATTGAGATGTTATAATATAACAATTATTGTTTCTATTCACGAGATATTTACATTATGTTGCACAAATCATATAAACTGGCGCAGAAATTTTTCTGCAAAGCCGCAATTGCCACTGTTTTTATGTCAGGGACAATACAATCGGCTAATGCTGATGTTGTGACATCAATTCGTCCGTTGGGTTTTATTGCGGCCGCAATAACGGAGGGTGTCACTGATACGCAGGTATTATTGCCTGATGGCGCTTCACCACATGATTATGCATTAAAACCGTCTGATCTTAAGAAGATTAATCAGGCAGATTTATTTGTATGGGTTGGCCCTGATATGGAAATCTTTTTGTCTAAACCGTTAACCAAAGTGCCACAAGATAAGCAGCTGGTATTAGCGCAATTGCCGGCGATTAAATCACTATTGCTAAAGAATGATGAAGATTTACAGGAATCAAATCATCATAACCATGAAGAGGAGCAGGAACATCATTCTCATGGTGAATATAATATGCACATTTGGTTGTCGCCAGAAATAGCGAAACAGGCTGCTCAGGGGATCCATGACCAATTATTAGCGCGTTATCCGCAGAAAAAAGCGGCACTGGACGTAAACCTACGTAAATTCAACGTTCATCTTGCGCAAACTGACAAAAATATTGCTAATATTCTTAAGCTGGCGCGCGGTAAAGGGTATTTTGTTTTTCACGATGCCTATGGCTATTTCGAACAGCATTATGGCTTGACTCCGTTAGGGCATTTTACCATTAACCCTGAAATACAGCCCGGCGCGCAAAAGTTACATCACATACGAACACAGTTGGTTGAGCAAAAAGCAACCTGCATTTTTGCTGAGCCGCAATTCAGGCCGGCCGTTATTAATGCGGTAGCGAAGAATACGGGAGTGCGTATGGGCACTTTAGACCCGTTAGGAGGCCGCATCGTATTGGATAAGGACAGCTATATGAAATTTATAACTCAGTTGTCGGAACAATACGCGAGTTGCCTGAATTAAAGTAATAAGGAATTCGATTAGTGCAGCAGATAGTTAAAACTATCGTTCTGGTGTATAGGGAGTTACCGCGGCCGCATAAGATTATGCTGGGTTCGCTGACTTTGGCGACATTGGTTGTCACGATGTGGCAGCCAATTGCTTATCATCATGAACAGGAAGAAATAAGCACCGGCAGTATTGCTATCAATGCCCCGGCAAATACTGATGAGATTATTGCGGATAGCAGTGAACAATTACCGGATGAGGGCATTCCCGATGAAGAGACGAATTCGGAAACGACGGCTCAAACTGTGCATGAGTATATTGTCTCTGACGGTGATACCCTCAGTAGCATTTTGACGCAATTTGGTATTGATGCTTCCGACGTGGCGTTACTGGCGAGTCAGCACAAAGTGTTAAGGGGGCTGAACATTGGTCAGCCATTATCATGGACGGTAAATGAAGCGGGTGATCTGCAAAGTTTGACCTGGGGTGTTTCCCGTCGTGAAAGCCGTATTTATACCCGTGAAGGCGATGTCTTTAAAGAAACGAAATCATTTCAGAAGGGAGAGTGGAAAAACAGCGCGATTACCGGTGTGGTTGATAGTAACTTTACCAGCAGTGCTTTAAATGCGGGTTTAACCAGCAGTGAAGCGCGTGAAGTCACCAAGGCGCTGCAATGGCAAATTGATTTACGCAAATTACATAAAGGTGATCGCTTTTCTGTATTGCTTTCCCGTGAAATGCTGGATGGTCACAGTGAACAGAGTCAATTACTGGGTGTTCGCCTAAACAGTGGCGGTAAAGATTATTATGCTATCCGTGCGGAAGATGGGCGTTTTTATGATCGTGAAGGTTCCGGTCTTGAGCGCGGCTTTCTACGTTTTCCAACAACCAAACAATTCCGTGTATCTTCTCATTTTAATCCCCGGCGTGTGAACCCGGTAACAGGGCGTGTTGCACCGCACAAAGGGGTGGATTTTGCCATGCCGGTGGGAACCCCGGTTTTGGCGGTAGGGGACGGTGAGGTTATTGTCTCCAAATATAATGGGGCGGCGGGGAATTTTATCGCTGTTCGTCATGGCCGCCAATATACCACCCGTTATATGCACCTGAGAAAACTGTTGGTGAAACCAGGGCAGAAGGTAAAACGTGGTGATCGTATCGCGTTGTCCGGCAGTACCGGTCGTTCTACGGGGCCTCATTTGCACTATGAATTCTGGATCAATCAGCAGGCGGTAAACCCATTAACGGCGAAATTACCGCGTTCTGGTGGTCTGAGTGGTAAAGATCGCACAGAATTCCTGGCAACGGTAAAAGAGGTAACACCTCAACTTTTGCTGGATTAGCTTAATTGAACATTAATGACAGACTTTAAGGTGGATGATTGATATCATCCGCCGTTGTTTTGTCTATGCCAGAAAAAGATGGGTTGATATCCACTGATATAAATCTCTGTACTAAAATGGCAGATCATCGTTTTGTTCTAAAGAGTTAGCTCATGCATAAAGAGACAGATACAGACAGTAAAGTGGGTTATGTGCCGACATTTCATAAATCCTACCTGCATCCTCGCTACTGGGGATTGTGGCTGGGAGTGGGTGTATTGGCTGGGCTGACTTACTTCCCGGTTAAAATGCGTGATCCTTTGTTGGCTAAAATAGGGTGGCTGGCCGGCAGGCTTGCGAAAGGGGCGCGCCGCAGAGCGAGGATCAATCTGTGCTACTGCATGCCGGAACTGACAGAGCAGCAGCGTGAGGCGTTGATTGATGAGATGTTTTCTACTGCGCCTCAACCTTTTGTTATGCTGGCTGAGATTTGTTTACGTGGTACAAAATCAGCGTTAAGCCGGACGCATTGGCATGGTGAAGAGATTACCCGCCAACTGAAAGCGCAGGGGAAAAACATTATTTTCATGGTTCCTCATGGCTGGGCTGTGGATATTCCGGCGATATTATTGACAGCCAATGGACAGAAAGCAGCAGCGATGTTTCATCATCAGAAGAACCCTGTAGCAGATTATCTGTGGAATAAAGTCCGGGGTCGTTTTGGTGGTCGCTTACATTCCCGTGATGCCGGCATTAAACCTTTTATTGCTACAGTTCGCCAGGGTTACTGGGGATATTACCTTCCTGATCAAGATCATGGCGAGGAACACAGTGAATTTGTCGATTTCTTCGCGACTTATAAAGCGACATTACCGGCCATTGGGAGGCTGATGAAGATTTGCCGTGCGGCGATTGTGCCGTTGTTTCCGGTTTATAATTACCGTACTCATCAGCTTGATATTTATATTCGCCCTCCAATGGATGATATTGAAGGCAAAGATGATGTTTTTATTGCTCGCCGGATGAATGAAGAGTTGGAACAATTAGTGCGGCCAAATCCTGAGCAATACACTTGGATCCTTAAATTGCTTAAGACCCGCAAAGAAGGGGATATTGAGCCGTATAATAGGGAAGATCTGTGATTTTAATATATACCCGTTATCTTTCAAGTTGCCTCTTTGTTGGCTGCGCTCGCTCCGGCCACATAGTTATCTATGCTCCCGGGGATGCGTTCACTTGCCGCCGCGTTGCAACTTGAAATTCTCTTTTTGAAGTAAAGGACTCGTCAATATAAATAATCAGAGTCATATGAAATATTTATCAGCCTCATTAATATAGAAATCGTTAATTCAGTTCCTGGGGAATATGAATATCTATCAGAGGGTACATTTGATACGGATAAAAAACAGCATCTTGTCAACAATCTGAGACGGTAAAAATTTTTTTACCGTCGGTTGTGTTGGATAAGCAAAGCGCGCCAGTCTTCCCGATTTAACCTGTCTCCTCCCCGAAAGCCGACGCTAAAATGTAATGAGCTTTTATTCCACTTCAAGAATACGACAAGTGTTGGTACTGCCAATAGTTCCCATCTGGTCGCCTTGAGTCACCAGAACAAGGTCACCGGAAACCAGATAACCTTTGTCTCTCAGGCGGTTAACGGCTTCATTGGCTGCTGTGATGCCGTCAGTATGACTGCTGCAATAAACCGGTGTAACGCCACGGTAAAGGGCTGTTTGGTTCAGGGTTTTCTCATGGCGGGACATAGAGAAAATGGGCAGACCAGAACTGATGCGGGACATGATTCGTGTAGTGCGGCCTGATTCGGTCATTGCGATAATCGCTTTAACACCGTTCAGATGGTTTGCTGCGTACATGGTGGACATGGCAATTGCTTCTTCAGTACTGTCGAAAGTCGTGTCTAGCCGATGTTTGGATACACTGAGCCCTGGCATTTTTTCCGCGCCCAGACAGACCCGCGCCATCGCGGCAACGGTTTCGGCAGGGTATTGGCCCGCTGCGGTTTCAGCGGAGAGCATCACCGCGTCAGTACCGTCAAGAACCGCGTTTGCTACATCCATAACTTCTGCACGGGTAGGCATTGGGTTAGTGATCATGGATTCCATCATCTGTGTCGCGGTAATCACTACACGATTCAGCTGGCGGGCGCGGCGGATCAGTTTTTTCTGCACACCAACCAGTTCCGGATCACCGATTTCTACGCCGAGGTCACCACGGGCAACCATCACAACATCGGAAGCCAGAATGATTTCATCAATGATTTCATCACTGCTAACGGCTTCTGCACGTTCAACTTTCGCTACGATCTGCGTTTCGCAACCGGCATCCCGCGCCAGACGGCGGGCGTAATTGAGATCTTCACCGGTGCGGGGAAAAGAGACAGCCAGATAGTCAACACCGATTCTGGCGGCGGTGATAATGTCTTCTTTATCTTTTTCGGTCAGGGCTTCAGCGGATAAACCGCCGCCCAGTTTGTTGATACCCTTATTATTGGATAGCGGGCCACCCACTGTCACTTCCGTGAAGACTTTCATTCCCTGAACTTCTAATACTTTCAGTTGAACACGGCCATCATCCAGCAGCAGAATATCGCCCGGGACAACATCAGCGGGTAAGCCTTTGTAATCAATACCGACTTTCTCCTTATCGCCTTCGCCTTTGCCAAGGTTGGCATCAAGCAGAAATTTATCTCCGATATTCAGGAAAATTTTGCCCTCTTTAAACGTTGATACGCGGATTTTAGGTCCCTGAAGATCGCCAAGGATAGCGACATGGCACCCCAGGCGGGCGGCGATCTCGCGGACTTTATTGGCACGCTGGATATGATCGTTTGCGGTGCCGTGGGAAAAGTTGAGGCGGACTACGTTTGCACCCGCAGTAATAATCTTTTCAAGGTTATTATCGCGGTCGGTAGCCGGACCAAGTGTAGTAACAATCTTAGTTCTTCTGAGCCGTCTAGACATGCATTACTCCGTTGACCTGTTAGTATGCCCACCGCAAAGTCGCAAGCGACTATCGTAGGGCTTGTTGTGACCTTGTATCAGTTTATACCGATACTTTTCGCTGTAGTGCCTGTGCTGACCGTTGTCTCTGCAGGGGAACTACAGGGGGAACGGTCAGCACAATCACTATGCCCCGGCGAATCAGCTAACCCTTTTATGACGGATATTTATTGTCGCGTTTCTATCCTATCATGATTTGTTCCCGGTTTATCAATAATCTAATGGTTCTGGCGGGTTTTGGTATTGAAAAACGGTAGGCGGTATTTTCAATGGTGAAAGATAAATTCCACTATATGAGCTGTCTCTTAAGTTAGGCTTGTGTTCAAGAGACAGCTATTTACGTGAGGTTTGTCAACGGTCAGGGAGATGCAGGGTCTTTATGCTTTTCGATACCATCCCATCAATTTGATATATGAATTCGTAATTGAAATCGCTGCATTGGCACCTGTGTCTCCCGTATTACCTGAAATTGTATGGTTATGTGATCCTATTGATACCGCATGAGAATGGGCGCCATTAGTGCTGGTGTTGAATTTGTAATTGTCTGAATCTGTAGCTCTTGAGCCCTGATTGTTTCTAGAGTTGTCGTAATGACCAAAATGAACGATAAAGTTGGATAAGCCAGCAGGGCAACGACTTATTTACAAACACGTAATGAACAATAAGCAGCTACTGGCTATGTAATCGAAAACTGAATGCGTTGAGAGTCAGCCCAACAGCTATAGGGCTTTTAGATCGGGGGAAAGTCAATTTTATCAAAACGTGAATTTCGTAGTGCTTCTTTAACTCTTTTCAAGTTATCTCTGAACTTTGCGCCACGGCGCAGGGTAAATCCGGTAGCCAGAACATCTATGATGGTTAATTGAGCAATTCTTGATACCATTGGCATGTAAATATCCGTATCTTCCGGTACATCTAGAAGTATCGCCAGGGTTGCTTCGCGGGCGAGAGGGGAATCATGAGAGGTAATGGCGATGACTGTCGCTTCGTTCTCACGTGCAAGCTGTGCCGCTTCAACCAGGCTTTTGGTTCTGCCGGTATGGGATATCAGCACGACCACGTCACCTTCGGCACTGTTAATACAGCTCATTCTTTGCATCACGATATCGTCAAAATAGATAACCGGAATGTTGAACCGGAAGAATTTATTCATCGCATCATGAGCGACGGCAGCAGAAGCCCCTAAGCCAAAAAATGAAATTTTCCGCGCCTGAGTCAGTAAATCGACAGCCCGGTTAACGGCTGCGATATCCAAATTGTTTTTTACCGTATCCAGCGTCGCCATGACTGATTCAAAGATCTTATTGGTATAGGTACTGACCGTATCGCTCTCTTCAACATTACGGTTTACGTAAGGTGTGCCATTGGCAAGGCTTTGGGCCAGATGGAGTTTGAAATCAGGGAAACCTTTGGTATCCAGACGACGGCAAAAACGGTTTACAGTGGGTTCACTGACTTCTGCCATTTTTGCCAGCGTTGCGATACTGGAATGAATAGCAATTTGTGGTGAAGCCAGGATTATCTGCGCCACTTTTTTTTCTGACTTGCTCAAGTATTCAATACTGTTTTGGACTCGTTCCAGTGTATTCATAAAACGCAGTGACCTGTGGTTTTAGCGATTTCATTCAAAGGAGAAATCTATATAAGTTTTATGAAAATATATTACTAGTAATATATTGAAGCTGGCAGCAGGAAGTTACAATAATCCAATATTTTTCATAAAAGTATGACAAGTGTCTAACTTTCATATTGGTAATTATATTTCATAAAAGTTGGAAAATTACATAAAATTATCACTGTTTTAGCCATGGTGGTACATGTTGCTGACATGAAGGCGAGGGTTATTTGTTATAGCTGTTTACGCGATATAGCCAAAAGGGTACATTATCGGTAAAGGCTGTAACAAAATTACAATATCCCGCAATGAGGAGATACATATGGCGGTTACTTCTACGGCTCAGGCTTGTGATTTAGTTATTTTTGGCGCTAAAGGGGATTTGGCTCGCCGGAAATTATTACCTTCCCTTTATCAGCTTGAAAAAGCGGGTTATATCCACCCAGAAACCCGGATTATCGGTGTTGGCCGGGCGGATTGGGATAAAAAAGCTTATACCCAGGTTGTTGAAGAAGCTCTGAATACATTCTTGCCGGAAAAACTGAATCCAGAATTATGGAACGCATTGAGCGCGCGTCTGAATTTCTGCAATCTGGATGTTAACCAAAAGGAAGATTTCACCAGACTGAAAAAAATTCTTAAGCAAGATAACCGGCCTGCAATCCACTATTTTGCCATGCCGCCGAGTACTTTTGGTTCTGTTTGCCACGGATTGGGGCTGGCGGGGCTGAATAAAGAGCCAAACCGGGTTGTCATGGAAAAGCCTTTAGGTACCGATCTTGAATCATCCAAGGCCATCAATGATGAAGTTGCCAAGTATTTTAATGAATGTCAGGTCTATCGTATTGACCATTATCTGGGTAAAGAAACTGTATTGAATTTGCTGGCGCTGCGTTTTGCTAATTCATTGTTTGTGAATAATTGGGATAACCGGACTATTGATCATGTGCAAATTACGGTAGCGGAAGAAGTTGGTATTGAAGGCCGTTGGGGTTATTTTGATCAAGCCGGGCAGATGCGCGATATGATTCAGAATCACCTGTTGCAAATCCTGACGATGATTGCCATGTCTCCTCCGGCAGATCTGACAACGGACCATATCCGTGATGAAAAAGTGAAAGTATTGCGTTCCTTGCGCCGTATTGATCACACCAACGTGCGGGAGAAAACGGTACGTGGTCAATATACTGCCGGTTTTGTTCAGGGAAATAAGGTGCCGGGTTATCTGGAGGAAGAGGGTGCGAACCAATCCAGCAGGACAGAAACTTTTGTCTCTATCCGGGTCGATATTGATGATTGGCGCTGGGCTGGGGTTCCTTTCTATCTGAGAACCGGTAAACGTTTGCCAACCAAATGTTCTGAAGTGGTGGTTTATTTCAAAAAACCAGCGTTGAACCTGTTCTCTGAATCCTATCAGCAACTGCCGCAGAACAAACTGACGATTCGCCTGCAACCGGATGAAGGTATTGATATTGAAGTGCTGAATAAAGCTCCGGGACTTGAGCATAAACATCGTTTGCAAACAACCAAGCTGGATCTGAGTTTCTCTGAAACGTTCAACCATATTCCGCTGGCGGATGCTTATGAGAGGTTGTTGCTGGAAGCCATGCGCGGTATTCAGGCGCTGTTTGTCCGTCGTGATGAGGTAGAAGAGGCCTGGAAGTGGGTTGATTCGATTATGAATGCATGGGCTGCGGATAATGATGCGCCTAAGCCTTATCAGGCGGGAACATGGGGGCCGGTTGCTTCTGTTGCCATGATCACCCGTGATGGCCGTTCGTGGAATGAGTTTGAATAACGGGTAATGAGCGTGGGATTGTAAGAGTCCTTATATTGAGGCCCAGGCTGTGTTATGAGCGGCTTGGGTTGGTGTCATCAAGATATCGGATATCCCGGTTTTTTTCGCTCATTTGTGTTTTCAGTCAAGAAGAGAATAAAATTGAGCAGTTGCTTTCTATTATTCTATATGATAGAAGTAATAGGCTAACTAACACTATAACTATGAGGATTCTTAGTATATCGCGCGGAATATCAGTGCGATGAAAGAATGAGATATCATGAACAGCGCCAAAAGCGTCCGGTTTCAAAGATCCACCCACATGCTTTTCCTTTCTGCCATTTTATCCAGTGAGCACTACTGGTGCGGTGCATTATAGCGTCTTACTCCTGTTGACCGGTTTTCAACCGGTGTTTCTATTTCGTCAAAACGTTAGGTTATTTATTTCTCATCTCATTTGCTGATGAGTTCAGTGTTTTTGCTGGCTTGCGTCTTGACGTGCGTATTTGCGTGTTCAGGAGAAAGAAAATGATTTACTGGTTATTCCTTGCAATGGCAATCGTCACCGAAGTTATCGGTACTTTGTCGATGAAACACGCCAGCGTTTCAGGTGGGATGGGGGGCATGGCAGTGATGTATGTCATGATCGCTACATCCTATATTTTGCTGGCAATGGCCGTGAAAAAAGTTGCGCTGGGTGTTGCGTATGCGTTGTGGGAAGGGATTGGTATCCTGTTTATTACTGTTTTTAGTGTAATGTGGTTTGATGAATCACTGTCGTTGATGAAAGTGGGCGGTCTGGCTCTGCTGGTGACAGGGATTATGCTGATTAAATCCGGGACTAAAAAAGCGGTAGTCAAAAAATCGACTGAGGCAGTTAAAAAGATGGCAGACAAAGCTGTTGATGTCGCTGTAACTAAAAACAGTAAAATTAAGGAGGCATAACATGCTGCAACAATTTGAATGGTGGCATGCTGCGTTCCTGTTTCTTGCTGTCATGTTGGAAATTTTAGCGAATATTTTATTGAAACTGTCTGATGGTTTTAGACACCGTTGGGTGGGGGTTTTCTCACTGGTTGCTGTTCTTGGGGCATTCAGTGCGCTTGCCCAGGCAGTGGAGGGAATCGAACTTTCCATCGCTTATGCTTTGTGGGGCGCGTTCGGTATTATCGCCACGATTGCTGCCGGCTGGGTTATGTTTAATCAACGTCTGAATTGTAAAGGTTGGGGCGGTATTGTTTTGCTGTTGCTCGGGATGGTGATGATTAAGATGGCGTAGCCGTAAGCGTGGCTCGGATTCTAATTGATTAATTTATAATAATCTGAGCTTTGTTTAAGCGATGTCATTCTTCCTGCTTTTGACTTTTATGCTGGTCTTTAATGACTTTAATGACCATTATGATGGTCATTAAAAGTGCAAGATATGGAAGGAAAATTCAATGGATATTCTCAATCGCTTCTAGGTGATCAACTTATTTCTAGGTGATCAACTTATAAAAGCAGTGATAGAAAATATCCCGGAATGAATGTTAAATGCCTGCGATAATTTTCATCTCGACTTTGTATTTTGGATTCATTAACTTAGCTGCAATTGTGCAGCGTACAGGCGCACTTCCTGCCACAACCCATGCATCCCAGGCGGCGTTCATGCCGGCAAATTCGTCTCCATCAGCCAGAAAAATGGTGGCATCGATAATTTTGCTTTTATCAGAACCGAGGCGTTGTAGCATGATATCAATCGCGGCCAGTGCATCTGCCGTTTGCTCAGTAATATCACCATCCAGATTCTCCGGTATGCTGGTGTAATAAATTGTCTTATTGTAAACCACAGCTTCGGACCAGCGATCCTGTGGATCAATACGCTCAATTGTCATGGATACTCCTTAAGTTAACTGCCATGTGCCTGATTTTGGGTGGTGATCAGAACACAGTATTGGCATAATCTCCATCCATTCTATTGAAAGAGACAGTTTGTGTCAGACGATTTTGCGAAAAACGGTTCCCTTGCCAAAGCAATAAAAGGTTTCAAACCCCGCGATGCTCAAAGAGAAATGGCAACTGCTATTGAATGTGCGATTAAAAACCATCAACAATTGGTTGTAGAAGCAGGCACAGGAACAGGTAAGACATTTGCTTATCTGGCGCCTGCATTGCGTTCTGGGCAAAAAGTGATTATTTCTACAGGTTCTAAGGCATTGCAGGATCAGCTTTATAATCGTGATTTGCCGACTGTCGCTGAAGCAATTAATTTCACCGGTAAACTGGCGCTGTTAAAGGGTCGTTCGAATTATCTTTGTCTGGAACGGCTGGAACAGCAGTCGTTTGGCGGGGGACAGCTGGAAGCAGACATTCTGTCAGATATCGTCCGGTTGAGAAGCTGGTCTTCACAAACTGAAGAGGGTGATATCAGCACCTGTCATCAGATAGCGGAAGACAGCCAGGTTTGGCCTTTGGTCACCAGTACTAACGATAATTGCCTTGGCAGTGATTGTCCGCGTTATCAGGAGTGCTTTGTTTTGAAAGCGCGTCGCCGGGCAATGGATGCGGATGTTATTGTCGTCAACCATCATCTGTTTATGGCGGATATGGTTGTGAAAGAGACCGGATTTGGTGAGTTGATCCCACAAACAGAAGTGAAGATATTTGATGAGGCGCACCAGATTCCCGATATTGCCAGCCAGTATTTTGGTCAGCAGTTAAGTAGCCGCCAACTGTTGGATCTCTCCCGAGACATCATTATGGCGTATCGCACGGAAGTACGGGATCAAGCTCAGTTACAGAAGAGTGCGGATCGTCTGAGTCAAAGCACACAGGATTTCCGGTTGGCATTGGGGGAGAATGGTTATCGGGGGAATTTGCGGGAGCTGTTGCAAAATCCGCAGGTGCAACGGGCGCTGGTATTGCTTGATGACGCACTTGAACTTTGTTATGACGTGATGAAATTGTCGCTGGGGCGTTCAGTTATGCTGGATGCGGCTTTTGAACGGGCGACAATTTATCGTAACCGTCTTAAGCGCCTGAAAGATGTGACTATCCCCGGTTACAGTTATTGGTTTGAAAGTTATGGTCGCCATTTTCTTCTGGCGTTAACACCTCTGTCTGTCTCTGACAAATTCAGTGAAATTATTAATGAGCAATCAGGCTGCTGGGTTTTTACGTCAGCTACATTATCTGTCAACGAACAGCTTTCACACTTCACCGAACGGCTTGGACTAAAAGAAGCGAAAACTTTATTGTTGCCAAGTCCATTTGATTATCAAAGTCAGACGCTGCTTTGTGTTCCTCGTCATCTGCCGTCACCGAATCAGCCTGGTAGTGCAAAATGGCTGGCGAGAATGCTTAAACCGCTGATTGAAACTAATAAGGGTCGCTGTTTCTTTTTATGTACGTCACACCAGATGATGCGCAGTTTGGCAGAAGAGTTCCGGGCCAGCATGACGTTACCGGTTTTGGTTCAGGGTGAAACCAGTAAAGGCCAGTTACTTTCTCAGTTTATTTCTGCTGGGAACGCGCTATTGGTGGCAACCAGCAGTTTTTGGGAAGGTGTGGATGTGCGGGGGGATGCGCTTTCCTGTGTCATTATTGATAAGCTGCCTTTTACAGCGCCGGATGATCCGCTGTTAAAAGCCCGTATTGAAGATTGTCAGCTTAAAGGCGGTGATGCATTTAATGAAGTTCAGTTGCCAGATGCGGTCATTAGCCTGAAACAGGGGGTCGGGCGGCTTATTCGTGATGTCGATGATTATGGTGTGGTTGTGATTTGTGATAACCGTTTGGTGATGCGTCCTTATGGTGAAGTGTTTCTTAACAGTTTGCCGCCTTCACCACGAACCCGTGATTTGACAAAAGCCGTTGCCTTTCTTCAAGCCCGGCAATCTCTGAAGAGTTCCGGTAGGAAAGATTAATTATATCTGCTGATTGAGCGAACAATTATGAAACTATGATCCTAGGGTTATCTGATTGAAAAAGGCCATTCAGAACGGCTGTCCGAGGGAAGCGCTTAAATGGTTGCCCCATGTTTTTTATGCTCTCGACATCATCAAGGTGATCTACACCACCAACGCCATCGAATCGCTGAACAGTGTGTCCGGCATACTATCAAAAAGCACAAAGTGTTCCCGTTACAGACGACTCGGTGAAAAAGGTGGTGTGGTTGGTCATCCAGACGGCATCGCAGAAATGGACGATGCCGCTGAGCTGCTTTATCATCGAGTTCGGTGATCGCCGCCTGACCAACTACCACCAAACCTCTTCGTGTTTACGCACGAATCCTTATTGTCCCCCAATAACGTTGAAGTAACCTTGGAGAATGGCCATTCTAACAAAAACTCCGTTCTCAGCTTGAGAAAAGTAAGCACAATGTACTGAATTATCTAACTCATAAGGAAGCTCATAACCTCGCGGAAGAGGATGCATAATTATGGCGCGGGGATGTAAGTATGAAAGTAGATCAGGAGTAAGCATTAAATTGGAATCGGGTAAATGATCTGCTGTTTCTTTATAACCCGCCATATAAATAACATCCGCATTATACAACCCCTCTTTTATGTTACGGAGATATTCGTAGGTGACGCCAGCTTGACGAAGGTACGTTTCGTCTTCTGGTAAAAGTTTACAATTATCTTCAGTGCAAAGTAATAATTTTATATTGTGAAATATAGCTATACAAAAGAGAAGGGAGCGCGCTGATCGGGAAGAGGGATGACAGCATAATAATAAAGTTAATGGTTTATGAAGAGGGAAAGATTGATGAATGGTAAAAATATCAAGCAAAGCCTGCGTTGGATGCTCTGCATTTAATCCTTCACCATTTCCCGCATTTATAACAGGAAGGCGGCTTTTTATACAATAGTTATACACAGGCTCAACTTTGTCATGGCGCATAATGGCAATATCGGCATATGCATTGATCATTTGTGCCGTATCCGTAAATTTTTCATTCCAGCTTGAACCAGAACGGCTTGACTCGCCATCAGCAAAACCTATAATTTTTGCACCAAGACGGTTGGCTGCGCTTTCAAAGCTGAGGCGAGTTCTTGTACTGGCCTGAAAAAAAAGTGAAGCAACAAGGATATCTTCATTTCTTTTTTTTATTTTTTTATCAGGCTTTGATACTTTAAAATTCTGAGCCAGCTCTATAATATTCATTATAGTGTCTAAATCTAATGATTTAATAGAGAGAAGGTTATCTTTTAGAAAAAAATTTTGCACAGATATCATAACTCACCTCCGGACTTTCATATTAATGATAGATATAAAAAGAACGATAATGAAAAGACCACCAAGCAAAATAGTGTAGGCAGAGTTTTGATAGTCCATAGCTGCACCTATAATAGGAACAGTAATAAAACTACCAATCCTCCAAAATAGACCGACATCCGAATTTTCTGTAAGAAGCATGCTATTGTGAAAGTTACTGCTAATATTACAGTTGAACTGAGGTACATTTTTATCAAAAAAACCAACCTTTTTAAGCTCATTTAGAAGGATAAGAGATAAAAAAGAAAACTCCTTATGCTCAATTAATTTTTTTAGATAATCATTATTATCCCAATAAATAGGAACAATTTCATTAAATGCCTCTCGCGCCAAGTCGGTATAACTTTTTGTTTCTGACATGTTAATTCCTCTTTTTGTTATAAATGATTAAATGATTAAATGATTAAATTATATATATTTAAAGTATTAATAATATTGTTAGCTATTTTCAATAATGTAACTTAAAGTTGCTATTCGTGGTGTCGTCATCAATTTTACATTTGCAAAAATTACGACGTTGACGGTGAGGGCGGGATAAGTTTCCCGGATAATCCGTACTAGGTGGTAATTGATGACTTTGCCTTTGATTCTGGTGATCGTTTACCGATGAATACAACTTCTTTGAAAACTGGCTTCATGATATACGTATCGAAGCCATCCATGAAAACATAAAAAATCAAACTCAACGTCTCCATTTTGCCTGCATGGTCATGGAATGCTAAGTGTGACCCTTTCGGATGAAATTGATAAGACCACGTAGCAGCATGGTGGGGCGCTGTACTGCGGGTTATCAGACATTGCTGGATTTACCGGTGCGACAATATAGTTCAATGCTGGCCTGTATATTTATTAATTTCGCTTTCTAGCGCTTTATTGGCAAAGGAATTTGTTGTCATACCTTTTTCATAGTCCAGCAGGTTAATTAATGAAATCAGTTCAGATCATGCAAGCGTTTTTTGACTCTGAAAAAAACTGATTTTCAATTTTTCCAACTTCCCTATTAACACGCCTCCTTTTGTAACTGATTATAGTCACAAAACCCAGCGAGTCAAATCTTCATATACCTTCGTATTATTGAACTATTATTCAGTCATTTTATATCCTGTGGAGTCTTGGAGGCTGCTTATATTATTGATGCTTTATTACTTAATAAATCCGCCTATCAACGTGATACATTACATGCAGGAGATTCAGGGGCAGAGTGAGCCTGTTTTTGTTCTGGCATATCTGCTCGGAATAAAATTTTTTCCCCGAATGAGAAACTGGAGTGATGTCATGTTTTATTGTCCTTCAAAAGATTATTTTAGTGATTCAGTGAATATGCAGGCCGTAACGTGAGTGAACCCTGAACCTTGTGTTGTACATGTGGCGAGGAGTAATAGCTTTCTTATGGTTGCCAACTGGGTAAAACAGGCTAGGCTATGATAATATAGCGCCTTATTTCGAATCATATTTCTTGCCGAGGTTAAGGCATGTCTACACGAATTCTGGCTATTGATACTGCAACGGAAGCCTGTTCTGTTGCTCTTTGGAATGATGGCGCCGTTCTGGCACAGTTTGAAATTTCTCCACGTGAACACACACAACGTATTTTACCTATGGTTCAGTCTGTTCTGGCTGAATCGGGTATCAGTTTACAGCAACTTGATGCTTTGGCTTTTGGCCGTGGGCCAGGTAGTTTTACCGGTGTACGTATTGGCGTTGGTATTGCTCAGGGTTTGGCTCTGGGAGCTGAACTGCCGGTTATTGGGGTTTCAACGCTTAATACAATGGCTCAAGGTGTTTTTCGTCTGGCTGGGGCAACTCAAGTATTAACGGCTATTGATGCCAGGATGGGCGAAGTTTACTGGGGCCAATATACCCGTGATCAGAAAGGTGAATGGCAAGGGAGTGAAACGGAAGCGGTGCTGAAACCGGAACAGGTTCAGGCGATCATGGCTTCATTAAATGGCAGGTGGGCCATTGCCGGAACCGGTTGGCAGGCTTATCCTCAGTTGATGACCAGTCACTTAATACTGACTGACAGCGATATCACATTACCTCATGCTGAAGATATGTTACCTCTGGCTGTACAGATGTGGCAGAACGGTGAGATGACAGCCGTAGAACATGCTGAACCGATCTATTTGCGTAATGAAGTGACCTGGAAAAAATTACCGGGTCGTTAAGTATCGGTTGATGAAACTTATAGTAAAAGAAAGTATCTAATAGACATCATTATTTTAAACATATGGTTATTTCAAACATCGTTATTAGGCCAATTTTCAGGAGAAGGTAGTTATGTTAAGAGTAATAAACTGCCGGACTGGTTTTAAAGCGGCAATTTTGTTAGGTGCTGTCATGCTTACAGGTTGTGCCACTATTCCTGATTCGGTCAAGGGAACATCACCAACGCCAGTTCAGGATCTGCTTTTTGTTAAGAATACACCTGATCTGTTCATCGGCCAGGAAGGGAGATTTGGTGGTAAGGTGCTTGATGTGGTGAATGAAAATAACCGTACTCGCTTGGAAATATCGTCATTACCCTTAGCATCCGATGCCAGCCCGAGATTGCATGAGCCTTCCGTCGGCCGTATTTATGCTTATGTTAATAATTTCCTTGATCCCAACGACTTTAAAGGAAATTACGTCACTGTCGTTGGCCCGGTTATGGGTGTAGAGAAGGGGAAAATTGGCAAGGCGGATTACGCTTATGTTGTGATTAATGTCACGGGTTATCAGCGTTGGAGGATTGCTCAACGGGTATTGATGCCTTCTGGTCCGGGGCCGTGGAACTATTACGGTTATCCCTATTATTCAGGTTGGGGATGGGATGGATATTATCTTGGCTCGGTGCCTGTTGAGACTATTTTGATTGAGTAAGGTCATTTCAGTACCGAGAGCTGTTATTTTGTTAATGTGTAATTTGTGACATTGTAACTTTATTTCTTGGTCGGAGCCGCCGCTCTTATGTGGCGGTGATCCATGTCACTATTTCTTTGATTTTATCGTGAGTTTCATCGCAATCCTTGTACCTAAACCCGCAGTAACTTCCTCGGCCAGAATTTTCAGTAATTCATCAGGAATATCATCTGATTCCAGTAAGACAAAACCAAATTTGTCATATAATTTGCGGCTTGGTATAAGATCAGGGCAAATCCAACCTGTTTTTGATCAATTTCAGCGATCCAAAGCTGCTGTTCCTGGATGGCTGATTTAATTTCATACAGAGGCAGGGTTTTATCACAGAGTGCTTTCGGCAGTAATTCGTCTGGAAAAAGACAAGCCGCTTGTAGCTCTATATTGTTAATAACAGCACTATCTTCATGGTTTCCCATTCTGACCGTCATGTTGTTTATAGTCATATTTTATTATCCCTAGTTTTTTAATAATGTATTGGAATAGATGAAAGTAATAAATGCTGTTCCAAAAATGCTATCTTAAACGAAAATAGATAGGTCAATGTATAATCAATAGCAACTAAGTTAAATGTTAATTATGGCAATAATATACTGATTATAAAAAATAATTTACAGACGACACAGTTCTCTTTGTTTTTTGTATGTAAGGATTAACATGAAATTAGTGATGTGTATCTCAACCTGAACAATGTTTCTTTTTTTACACTGGTACGCTGAGTTAATAATTTGTTAAAACAAAGCGTGCGTTATTTATTAGGCGAGTGATAACATAGCAATTGAAATTTCAGGAGTACTACCTTGGAGAAAGTCTGGCTAAAACATTATCCGGCGGATGTTCCTGCGGAAATTGACCCGGATCGTTATGCATCATTGGTTGAGATGTTTGAAAATGCTGTAGCGCACTATGCAGATCAACCTGCGTACATCAATATGGGTGAGATTATGACCTTCCGTAAGCTGGAAGAGCGTAGTCGAGCATTTGCTGCTTATTTGCAAAATGGTTTGGGATTAAACAAAGGGGATCGTGTTGCACTGATGATGCCGAACTTGTTGCAATATCCTGTTGCACTGTTTGGTGTTTTGCGTGCAGGTATGGTTGTAGTAAATGTAAACCCGATGTATACGCCACGCGAACTTGAACATCAGCTTAATGACAGCGGCACTTCAGCTATTGTGATTGTGTCCAACTTTGCTCATACACTAGAAAAGATCGTTTTTAATACCGAAGTTAAGCATGTTATTTTGACGCGTGTGGGCGATCAGCTATCCCGTCCTAAAGGTACGTTGGTTGATTTTGCTGTGAAATATATCAAACGACTGGTACCGAAGTATAACCTGCCTGATGCCATCTCATTCCGTAGTGCGATACACAAAGGCTATCGCATGCAATATGTAAAACCGGATATTAACGGCGCTGATTTGGCTTTTCTGCAATATACTGGCGGCACTACCGGCGTAGCTAAGGGTGCTATGTTGACGCACCGTAATATTCTGGCAAATCTTGAACAGTCAAAAGCGGTTTATTCACCGTTACTGCATTCTGGTCAGGAACTGATAGTCACTGCGTTGCCTCTCTATCACATATTTGCATTATTGGTAAACTGTTTGCTGCTTATTTACCTGGGGGGATGCAATCTTCTGATCACTAACCCGCGTGATATTGCCGGTACAGCCAAAGAGTTGAGCCGCTACCCGTTCACTTCTGTAACTGGGGTGAATACGTTGTTTAACGCTTGGTTGAATAATGAAGAATTTAGGAAGCTTGATTTTTCCTCGTTACGTCTCGTTGTTGGTGGTGGTATGCCAGTACAGAAGGCGGTTGCTGAGAGATGGGCGGAAGTAACAGGAAGGCCTCTGCTTGAAGGCTATGGCCTGACAGAATGTTCACCATTAGTGTCCTGTAATCCTTATAACGTGAACCATTATACTGGCAGTATTGGTTTTCCAGTATCTTCAACTGAAATTAAACTCGTAGATGATGACGGTGATGAAGTGCCGATAGGTCAGCAAGGGGAATTGTGGGTCCGTGGCCCACAGGTTATGGTTGGTTACTGGAATCGCCATGATGCGACAGAGGAAGTTTTGAAAGATGGTTGGGTAGCGACAGGTGATATTGCTAATGTTAATGAACAAGGTTTTATTCATATCGTAGACCGCAAAAAAGATATGATTTTGGTTTCTGGTTTTAATGTGTATCCTAATGAAGTTGAAGATGTTGTATCAGCTCACCCGAAAGTGCTAGAGTCAGCAGCAATTGGCGTATCAAGTGAAAGTTCCGGTGAAACTGTCAAAGTGTTTGTGGTTCGAAGAGATCCTAGTTTGACCAAGGATGAACTTAAAACGCATTGCCGGCGTTATCTGACAGGGTATAAAGTACCTAAGATCATTGAGTTCCGGGATGAATTACCTAAATCTAATGTAGGTAAAATTCTTCGCAGAGAACTGCGTGATGAAGAAGAAAAGGTTAGGAATGCAGCTATAGCCTGATCCTTTTCATAATAATTATAAGCACGACAACGCCGGTTTCAGCCGGCGTTGTCGTGCTTATTCCATGAAATGGCTAAGAGAACTATGTTTTGAATTATCAGTTGATCACCACAGATGCTCAGTTGCAACAAGTCTGCGAAAGAGCAAAAGAATACTCAAAAGTAGCATTAGATACTGAATTTGTACGCACGCGGACGTATTACCCACAATTAGGTTTGATACAACTGTATGATGGCGAACAGCTTTCTCTGATAGATCCACTTAATATCACTAACTGGCAACCTTTTCGTGAATTAATTACCCATCCTCAGATATTGAAGCTGTTACATGCTGGCAGTGAGGATTTGGAAGTTTTTTTGAATGCTTTTCAATGCTTGCCGGAACCCATGATTGATACTCAGGTTTTGGCTGCGTTTATCGGACACCCTCTGTCATGTGGTTTTGCCGCGCTGGTGGCTGAATATCTCCAGGTCGAGTTGGATAAAAGCGAATCTCGCACCGACTGGCTTGCTCGTCCGTTAAGTGAAAAGCAGTGTGAATATGCAGCGGCGGATGTTTATTATCTGCTGCCTTTGGCTGATATTCTGATGACTGCGACGGAGCAGGCTGGGTATATGAAAGCTGCAATGGGTGAGTGTGAGCTTATTAGCCGACGTCGCAAAGAGATATTGACACCGGAATGCGCTTATAAACAGATAGGCAATATCTGTCAATTACGCCCTCAACAGCTTGCGTGTTTAAAAAAAATGGCTGCATGGCGTTTGAATCAGGCCAGAGAGCGTGATTTAGCTGTGAACTTTGTTATTCGTGAAGAAAACTTATGGCAGGTGGCGCGTTATATGCCAACCTCTTTGGCAGAATTGGATGCGCTGGGGTTAAGTGGGCAGGAGATTCGCTGTCATGGACGCCGTCTGTTGGCAATGGTTGCCGAAAGCGGAAATATCCCAGAAAGTGAATGCCCTCCGCTGGTGACAAATCTGATTGATCAACCTGGTTATCGTAAAGCGTTTAAGGATATTAAGGCGCTGATTAATCAGGTAAGTGAACAGCATCGGTTTAATTCTGAATTACTGGCATCTCGTCGTCAGATTAATCAGTTACTCAGTGTTCACTGGAAATTGAAGCAATTAAATGGCAAACCTGAACTGCTTAGTGGATGGCGGGGAGAATTGCTGGCAGGGCCAGTCGTAGAGATTCTGGCGAACTATCCTGATTAACTAAAATTAGATGAGAGCGCTGCTTTAGCAAAAACCACTGTAAACTCTTGACAGGGCGCAGAACAGTCATTCTGATGTCAGACTAAAGCATGAAAGAGCGGGGGCCCCGTTTAGGGTTACCCCATCTCAGACAGTCACATAATGAGTTTGATCACTTTGATGGTGATTAATGATAAAACAGCTCGGTTTACCCACGTTACTTCTGAGCTTCTTCTGTCTCAGGTAGCGTTATATTAAGCTCCAGCACAGAAATATCATCACCTTTCTGCTCAAATTGTACCGAGAGCATCTCAGGATCTACTTGTATATACTTACAGATTACCGCCAAGATATCCCGTTTCATGTCAGGCAGGTAAGCCGGTTCAGAATCACCACGGCGACGCTCTGCCACGATGATTTGCAGGCGTTCTTTAGCGATATTTGCTGTCGTTTTTTTTCTCGACAGGAAGAAATCTAGCAAGGCCATGTTTTATCCCCCAAATAGGCGTTTTAAGAAGCCCTTCTTCTCTTCTTCAATAAAACGGAAAGGACGTTCTTCCCCCAATAAACGCTCAACAGTATCTGTATACGCTTTTCCTGCATCGGATTCCGTATCCAGAATGACGGGTTCCCCTTGGTTGGATGAACGCAGTACAGATTGATCTTCAGGAATAACACCAAGTAAAGGAATGCATAATATCTCCAGAACATCTTCCATACTGAGCATATCACCACGGCTTACCCGGCCTGGGTTATAGCGAGTTAGTAGCAAATGCTCTTTAATGGGATCTTCACCGCGTTCAGCACGTCGCGATTTAGAAGCCAGAATACCCAGAATACGATCTGAATCACGTACAGAAGAGACTTCAGGGTTCGTTGTGATAATCGCTTCATCAGCAAAGTAGAGTGCTATCAACGCACCACTTTCAATCCCTGCCGGGGAATCACAGATAATAAAATCAAAACCTTGTTTATCCAGATCGACCAAAACTTTCTCAACACCTTCAGAAGTGAGCGCGTCTTTATCGCGGGTTTGCGATGCCGGCAAGATGTAAAGATTCTCGGTTCTTTTATCTTTGATTAATGCCTGATTAAGCGAGACGTCACCTTGGATAACGTTCACGAAGTCATAAACTACGCGGCGTTCACATCCCATAATCAGATCGAGGTTACGCAAACCGATATCAAAATCGATAACAACGGTTTTTTTACCTCTTTGGGCAAGGCCGGTAGCAATGGCCGCGCTTGAAGTGGTTTTGCCAACGCCACCTTTACCTGATGTAACAACAATAATGCGTGCCATGAAGCGATTCCTTATTAAAAGGGCTAGATTAAAGGTTCAATAGTTAATTCATTATTTACCAGGCTAAGTTTTGCGGCTTTTCCTGCTAATTCAGTCGGGATTTTATCGCCGAGCCAATATTGTCCGGCTATAGAGATGAGTTCAGCGTTTAAATGGGTGCAAAAAACTAAACATTCCTGATCGCCAGATGCGCCGGCTAATGCCCGGCCACGCATCATGCCATAGATATGAATATTGCCGTCTGCAATCAATTCGGCACCGGCACTGACATTACTGGTGACAATAAGATCACTGCCTTGCGCATAAATTCTTTGCCCTGAGCGAACAGGTAAATTAATTATGCGGGTTTTTTTTACAGTAGGTTCTGTTGGTTTATTTTCCTGTGCCGAAGCTTTTTGTTTTTTGCCTTCATTCAGCAATGGTAAATCGGCTTTTATTACCGCTCTGCGTTGCTGCTCATCACGGCAACCGCTAATTCCGACAACCCGGAATCCTGCTGAATCAATAGCGTGATGCAGCGCTTTCAGATCAGCGCCTGCCGGCAGAGCGGAGATATTAATGACAACAGGCGCATTTTTCAGGAAATCCGGTGCTTGTTCCACTTTTTCCTGTAGGGCCTGTAGGATAATTTCCGGTTGGTCATTGTGTAAATGAACAACTGAAAGCGTAAAATTACTGCCTTTTAGCTCAATTGGCGACTGTGACATCTATCCTGACTCAGATTCAGCAAATTTGAGATCCCCCCAGAACAACATCTGGGATACGATATTTCGAAATACAATAAGCATGTTATAATTACTAAATTATTCAAGCAAGTCGTGGTCTTAATTTAAAAGAGTTTATTATAATGATTTGTGTGATCTACAGAAGTCCTAAACGGGAGCAAACATATCTTTATGTTGAAAAAAGAGATAATTTTTCTCGTGTTCCTGAAGAGTTACTAAGAAGTTTTGGTCAGCCCCAATACGCAATGATGATTTCCCTGGCAGACAGAAAGAAACTGGCGGGTGCTGATATAGAAAAAGTAAAAATATCGTTAATTGAACAGGGTTTTTACCTGCAAATCCCACCCCCGGCCGAAAATTTAATGAATGCACATCTGGAACAGATGAAAAAATAAGAAAAATCCGAAGATTTGGTGAGTGAAATTAACCGTTATTGCAGTTTTATTAACCACTGTAATATTAACGGGTATGGTGTTTTTTCCCATTTATGTTGAGTTATGGCTGATAGGGTGGCGCATAAATGCTATAATCAGAGGCATGCCTGATAAACCAGAGTGAGGAATGAGTATGTATCAGCACAGAGACTGGCAGGGCGCATTACTGGATCTTCCAGTTAATAAAGTTGTTTGCGTTGGCAGTAATTATGCTAAGCATGTTAAAGAAATGGGTTTTCAGCCAGCGGAAGAGCCGCTCATTTTTATTAAACCGGAAACTGCACTGTGTGATATACATCAACCGATTGCGATTCCAAAAGATTTTGGCGCTGTTCATCATGAAGTTGAACTGGCTGTATTGATTGGTACACAGCTGAAACAAGCAAATCAAGAGCGTGTTGGCATCGCGATCGCCGGTTTTGCTGTCGCATTGGATCTTACCTTGCGTGATTTGCAGTCCAAATTCAAGAAAGCAGGTCAGCCGTGGGAAAAAAGTAAGGCGTTTGATGGTTCTTGTCCGATATCTGGGTTCATTCGGATGAGCAGTTTTGGCGATCCACAAAATGCCCGGCTCTCATTGACGGTCAATGATGAATTACGGCAGAACGGTAATACCAATGACATGTTGACCCCTATCATTCCTCTGATCAGTTATATGTCTCACTTTTTCACTTTGCGGCCAGGAGATGTGATTCTTACCGGGACGCCTGAAGGCGTCGGAGCGCTGGAATCCGGTGATGTATTAAAGATTACTTTGAATGATAATGTACTCACTACAAGGGTGATTTGAATATAAGGAATAGCAGAAGTTATGTCTCAACCTTTCTGGCAGGTAAAAACCCTGGATCAGATGACGGACAAAGAATGGGAATCGTTATGTGATGGCTGTGGACAATGCTGTCTGCATAAATTAATGGATGATGATACCGATGAAATTTATTTTACTAACGTTGCCTGTAATCAACTCAATATAA
Organism: Photorhabdus viridis; assembly: GCF_040256935.1. NCBI lineage: Bacteria > Pseudomonadati > Pseudomonadota > Gammaproteobacteria > Enterobacterales > Morganellaceae > Photorhabdus > Photorhabdus viridis. The sequence goes on along the minus strand of NZ_JBEJZY010000001.1, from coordinate 146,102 downwards.
GAACCTGTCAATGCAAAAATTATGAAGACCGTTTTAGATATGAGCCGGACTGTATCAAACTGACCCGCTACAATTTGCCAACATTTGAATGGTTGCCAATGACTTGTGCATATCGTTTGCTTGCAGAGGGGAAGACATTGTTACCTTGGCATCCACTAATTAGAGGTTCTAAATCAGCAATGCATAGCGAAAGAATCTCTGTCAGGCATATCGCTGTGCGGGAAATTGATGTTGTGGAATGGGAAGACCATATCATTAATAAGCCGGCGTGATGGTATTACATATTGATATTAAATAAATTTTTCTTCCGCAGTTGATTGATGGGGCACTAATGGGGCATATTCACTAAGGCCCGCGATTTCTGCCCCAGTTTCAATTATCCTGCCGTAAAGCGCATCAATATAGCCTTCTTCAGCCAGCTCCTGATAACGATAGAACGTGTCGCGCGACACCCCCATGATTTTACAGGCTTTTGATACGTTACCGAGTCCTTCGGCCAGATTGAGCAAGCCGGCTTTGTGTTTAATAATGGGATTGTTAGTGTGAAGCATGATAGTTACCTCGTATTTTGTATTAAGGATCAGGCACCCATATCAAAACCGGTAACTCTCAACCTTTCAAGGTCCAGTGTCAGATCAAGTCGCGACTAATACACCTGATTATCCAATCAGCGCTTTTGCTTTTGCTCTGATATCAGCAAGCTCAGATCCGCTGACGGTTCCTTTTTTGGCGACTTTTCGCGCTCGCCAGTCAACGCAGGTAACTTGATCGGCTAAAGCGACACCTTCCCGTTCCCCAGATATCTCAACCTCAAAAGGGTAATCCTTGGATTTAGTGGTGCAGGGAACACAAAGTAATAAACCTACTTTGTTATTATAACTAAATGGACTTAATACCACTGCGGGGCGATGCCCCCCCTGCTCATGTCCGGCAACGGGATCGAGATCAATCCAGATAATGTCTCCCTCATCCGGGACAAAGCGAGAAACCATCAGAGTAGCTCCTTGCCGACTGGTTTACCGAAATCTACCCGGTCATGAATATTTTCAGATGTGATCCCTGCCAACAGCGTATCAAGCGAATACTCTTTTGCTTTAACAGGAATAATCACAATGCGCCCATTTTCAACAGCAATATCAACAGTATCGTCTACGTTAAGCGAGACTGCCTGCATGATGGCAACGGGCAGACGAACCGAAGGGCTGTTACCCCATTTTTTAACCACAACGTGAGCCATTTTCTATACCTCATGTATCAACAATGATGATACTTTATCCGTCTTTAGATGGGGTGTCAACTTTGTTGATACGGTTATCGAGATCTTCTTTCGTGACAGGACATCCACGTTTCGCCAGCAGATCGGTGATTGCCTCATCCAGAAACCGGCTTTTTGGCACTTGAGTTACTTAGCGGTAAAATGGGCAACTCAACCGGACTATTACCCATTATCGGCCCATGAATACTTATACGTTAAAGTGGCTAAATGCCCCACAGTTTTTATGCTCTCATCCACCGAAAATAAACTAAAGGTTGATTGTATATAATTGCATCTATACTATTACCTAAAGGTAATTAAACCTGTGGTTTATTAGAGGGAGCATAAAATATGCCAAGACATTCGGAAAACATAGAAAAAATTACCAATGATTTCAGCCACCTGAATGAGCCAGAGCTCAACCGGACTCTGCATGATGTTTTTGATTCCTCTGGTACTGATATTGTGAATGACGTGGATGAACTCATTCTTCCACCAGGCTACCGATTGGTTAGAATTGATAGCCGGTTAGATTTGGATATAGATGAGCCCCATTTTGAATTGGCGCTACTCAGCGATGACGCTAAGGAAGTTGTTTATTACAACAAAGTGATTGTGATGAATGACTTGGTGCTTAACTGTCGTCCTGCGTCGCAAACTCTTGTGTGGAGAACAAAGAAACCAAAACATAAAGCGGGGTTAAGTGATTTAGCAGCTAAAATCTTTTTTCACTATCTGATTAGAACCCATGATGTCGCTGCCTCGAACGTCAATCAAATAGTAGACGATATCTCTTTTTGGCAAGCTCGAATGTATGAAGCATTACAGTTTGGGCTTTATGTTTACGGTTATGATGTTATGACTTGTGAACTGAGAAATATCTTAACTGAAGATGATGTTGGTAAAGAGCAGAGTTGGTTGTGGGGCGATGCAGAATATTATATGGATAGGTTAGCCATTATTTCCAAGATTAGGCTTCCTAATAAATAGTGAATTAATAGAAAACAGTTCTAACTTCTTATGGGTTTTGCCACACACGCCGCTTAGTTGCGGCTTTTTCTTGTTCTGGAAGTGCCGGAAAGCGCTTTCCGGCACCTGAAATTAACTGACTTTCTGATTATTGGACACTATCCTTCAGTTTATAAACCAGTTTATTGTCATGATTGGACAGGATCAGCTTTTGATCTTTCAGCGTGACTTTGACTCCATCAGCTAATACTTTACCAATCAGGTAATCCCATTTGTTCAGCTTATCATCAGAGCAAAGCATCTGAGTGCTGGCCAGGTTTTTAACTGTCAGTACACCATTTTTCAGCTTACCCTGACCCATAAAGTTATTGCACATGGAACCGGAGATGTGCAGTTTTTCACCGAATTCAATGGAGGGTACGCGACCCTCTTGATTTTTCGAGCTTTCGCCATTAACACTCATCAGAACAAATCTGTGATGTAGTAAATCATCGACTGACACGTTTTCTGTCGCTGAGGTTTGGAATGTGGCTAACAATAAAGTCGCAGTTGCCAAAGGTAGTATTTTTTTCATATTAATCTCCTAATATATTATTTTAAGGGTACTTACTAACAATATTCGGGCAATTTTTCCCGTTGATTAATTGCTGGATATTTCTCAGCGTAGTTTCACTGATACTGGTCAAGGCTTCTTCTGTCAGAAATGCCTGATGACCGGTAAACAGCACGTTATGACATGAAGACAAGCGACGAAAAATATCATCCTGAATCACGTCATTAGATTTGTCTTCAAAGAAAAGGTCGCGTTCATTTTCATAAACGTCCATACCCAGAGCGCCAATTTTTTGCTGCTTTAATGCGTTAATAGCGGCTGCGGAATCAATCAAAGCGCCACGGCTGGTATTGACGATCATGACGCCGTTTTTCATTTTGCTGAAAGCAAGTTCATCCAGCAGATGATAGTTTTCTGATGTCAGCGGGCAATGAAGGGATATCACATCAGATTGCGCATACAGTGTATCCAGATCGACATATTCAGCCCCGAGATCCAAAACAGCTTGATTAGGGTATGGATCACAGGCTAATAGGCGCATACCAAACCCGTTAAGAATACGTAGCGTTGCGATACCAATCTTACCTGTTCCAATAATTCCCGCTGTACGGTTGTGCATATTGAAACCAATTAAGCCATCAAGAGAGAAATTGGCGTCACGGGTGCGTTGATAAGCACGGTGAATACGGCGGTTTAAGCACAGGATTAACCCAATAGTATGTTCAGCAACAGCTTCTGGAGAGTAAGCTGGAACCCGTACAACCTGAATGCCCAATTCTTTAGCTGCGTCCAAATCGACATTATTAAAACCTGCACAACGTAGTGCGAGGATTTTTATATTCATTCCAGCTAATTCTTCAAGCACTTCACGATCAGCATTATCGTTAACGAAAATACAAACAGCATCTGCACCGATAGCATTTTTGGCGGTTTTTGGGCTAAGAGGAAAATCGAAAAACTCAAAATCATAATCAAACCCGAGCTTCTGATTAACCAGCTCCAGATGTTTATGATCATACTGTTTGGTACTGTAAACGACTAATTTCATGGAATTATCTCCGTCATAATTTAAGTAGCTAATAAATTGTTTAGGACTTAAATTATTGCTGACGTAAAGGTTTAAATAAACCGATAAATTAAGTAACGCTATAAGGGTATTGCTGGTTGCTTCCCTATATCTTCAATAAAATTCTCTTAATAATCAATATCTTAGTTTGAGATGTATCTACTAAATTATGGAATAACAATAGAAGTAACCGATCTAAGGTTTAATAAGGAGAGGCAATGATTTGATAATCAAAGTGTTAAAAATATTCATTATGGTTCTGATGCCGTTCGTTGGTGTTGCTGGCTGACGGCCTGGTTTTCTATTCTCTATTGGTTATCCAGGGTCTCTGGTTACCTCAGAGAAATAGGGTGTTCTGATACACATATCGATAAGGGACTACATGGTTGAAGAAATAAAAGCGCACCGGGAGGGTGCGCAAAATGCAGCAGTATAATATATAGGTAATGTATGAATAGAGTGTAATTATCAGGCAGTCATTTTTTCCAGAATTTCGCGGGCAGTTTGTTGCGCTTGATTTGCAGCATCAGGACTTAATCCTACACCTTCAACAAACACAAATTCCATATCAGTAAGACCAATAAAGCCGAGGAACAGGCGCAAATAAGGTACTAATAGATCACTGGGTCCATCTTTATGAATTCCCCCACGACTAGTCAGGATAATTGCGCGTTTGCTTTTTATCAGACCTTCAGGACCATTCTCGGTATAACGGAAAGTGACGCCGGCACGGGCTATTAAGTCAAAATAGTTTTTCAGTTGGGTTGGAATATGAAGATTGTACATAGGTGCAGTGATAACAATGATGTCATGATCCTGCAATTCCGCAATAAGTTCATCAGATAACGCTAATACCTCTTTCTGACGGGCTGTCATTTCATTATCTTTTGGGCGTAATGCATGAACCAGCTCGTTATCCAGAACAGGAATAGGTTGTGCAGCCAGATCACGTATTGTGATGCTATCGTCAGCATGGTTGGCTTGCCATTTTTCAATAAAGAAATCTGCCATTTGGCTAGTGTATGAATGCTGCGCCATAATGCTGGATTTCAGAACCAGAACTTTACTCATTTTTATTCCTTAAATTAACTTTTGTTCGTTCACTTGTTAATCGCAATACAGCTATTCTATGAGTTATTATCTTCTGGTAATAGATCAATATTTAGAGATTAGAGTTCAAATTTATTGAATAACATTTATCCGTGTTGATAACAGCAGCAGGAATACCCGCTGAAATTATTGCCAATAAATAGGATATGCTACTATATCATCAGCAAAAACTGACTAATCAGCAAAGTAATAAGTCACTAAGGACTAAGATAAGGTGAAAGAGTCTCAGAAAATCATTAATCGTCAGGCTGTTTGTCCAACAATCAAATATCCAGAAAACTTGCCTGTCAGCCAGAAGAAAGATGATATCTACAAAGCTATTCGTGATCATCAGGTTGTGATTATTGCTGGCGAAACCGGCTCGGGTAAAACAACGCAGATCCCCAAAATTTGCCTTGAATTGGGCAGGGGAATAAAAGGATTGATTGGTCATACTCAACCCCGTCGGCTGGCTGCTCGCGCGGTCGCCAATCGCCTGGCGGAAGAATTGGAAACCTCAGTGGGTTCAGCTGTAGGTTATAAAGTCCGTTTCAGTGATCATGTAAGTGATAATACGCTGGTTAAGCTGATGACAGATGGTATTTTGCTGGCGGAACTGCAAAATGACCGGCTGCTTAAACAGTATGACACGCTCATTATTGATGAAGCGCATGAACGTAGTCTGAATATTGATTTTATTCTGGGATACTTGCGTCAGCTATTGCCAAAACGCCCTGATCTGAAAGTCATCATCACTTCAGCGACTATTGATCCTGAACGTTTTTCCCGTCATTTTCATCATGCACCCATTATTGAAGTTTCAGGCCGAACTTATCCGGTAGAGGTGCGTTATCGGCCTGTAATAGCCGAAGACAGTGATGGAGAGCGGGATCAGCTTGAAGCAATTATTGATGCTGTTGATGAACTGGGCCGTGAAGGGCCTGGGGATATTCTGGTCTTTATGAGTGGTGAGCGGGAAATTCGTGATACAGCTGATGCTTTGAATAAATTGAATTTGCGTCATACCGAAGTATTGCCGTTGTTTGCGCGTCTTTCTAACAGTGATCAGAACCGGATTTTCCAGTCACATGCAGGCCGCAGAATTGTGCTGGCAACTAACGTGGCAGAAACGTCTTTGACTGTACCGGGAATTAAATATGTGATTGATACCGGATATGCACGTATCAGTCGTTACAGTTATCGAACGAAAGTCCAGCGATTGCCGATTGAACCAATATCCCAGGCATCGGCTAATCAGCGGAAAGGACGCTGCGGGCGTGTATCTGACGGGATTTGTATTCGCCTGTATTCGGAAGATGATTTCCTTTCACGGCCAGAGTTTACTGATCCGGAAATTTTGCGGACTAACCTGGCATCGGTCATTCTGCAAATGACATCAATTGGTCTTGGGGATATTGGCGCATTTCCATTTGTACAACCACCTGATAAACGTAATATTCAGGATGGCGTCCGGCTTTTGGAAGAACTGGGGGCGATTGACCAGAACGCAACGGTGAAGGGTAATTACCGCTTGACATTAATAGGGCGTCAACTTGCTCAACTTCCGGTTGATCCCCGGTTGGCGCGTATGGTGCTGGAAGCCCGTCATCACGGTTGTGTGCGTGAAGTGATGGTAATTACTTCTGCGCTGTCTATTCAGGATCCAAGAGAGAGGCCATTGGAAAAACAACAGGCTTCTGATGAGAAACATCGTCGGTTTGCCGACAAAGATTCTGATTTTATTGCATTCCTGAAATTATGGGATTTCCTGAAAGAGCAGCAAAAAGAACTTTCTTCTTCGCAATTCCGCAGGCTTTGTCGTCAGGATTATCTTAACTATCTGAGAGTCAGAGAATGGCAGGACGTATATACCCAGTTACGACAAGTTGTAAAGGAAGTCGGTCTGCCGGTAAACAGTCAGGATGCAGATTATCGCAGTATTCATGTTTCGTTACTCTCAGGGCTGTTATCGCATATCGGCCAAAAAGATACAGATAAACAAGAATATACTGGTGCGCGCAATGCTCGTTTTTCTATTTTTCCTGGCTCCGGTTTATTCAAGAAGCCGCCTAAATGGGCAATGGTTGCGGAATTGGTTGAAACCAATCGTTTGTGGGGGCGTATTGCTGCGCGGATAGAACCTGAGTGGATTGAACCGTTAGCCACACATCTGGTGAAGCGCCATTATAGCGAACCGCATTGGCAAAAATCGCAAGGTGCGACAATGGCTAAGGAGAAAGTCACTTTATATGGATTACCAATTGTGGCGAGTCGTTTGATTAATTACAGTAAAATTGATCCAATGCTTTGCCGTGAATTGTTTATCCGTCATGCGCTGGTGGAAGGTGACTGGCAAACCCGGCATGCATTTTTCCGGGCAAATCTGAAATTACGTGAGGAAATTGAGGCGCTGGAGCATAAATCTCGCCGTCGTGACATTTTGGTGGATGATGAAATTCTGTTCAGTTTTTATGATCAACGCATACCTCAGAGTGTGGTTTCTACGGGTTATTTTGATCGTTGGTGGCTGAAGATAAACAGAGCGCAACCGGACCTGCTCAACTTTGAAAAAAATATGTTGATCAAAGGTGATGCGGATAAAATCAGCGCGTTGGATTATCCTAATTATTGGCATCAAGATGCACTGAAATTACGGCTTAGTTATCAATTTGAGCCGGGCACAGAAGCCGATGGTGTGACGGTCCATATTCCGTTACCGGTACTGAATCAGGTTAAAAATGAAGGATTTGATTGGCAGATCCCAGGTATTCGCTATGATCTTATCGTCGCTCTGATTAAATCATTGCCGAAACCGGTGCGTCGTAATTTTGTGCCGGCGCCAAACTATGCTCAGGCATTTATGGAGCGGGTACCTCAACCCCAATCTACCTTGTTGGATAGTCTTGAGAGAGAATTACGGCGTATGACTGGTGTGACAGTGTCACGTGATGATTGGCAGTTAGAACAGGTGCCTGATCACCTCAAAATGACATTCCGGGTGGCAGGAGAGAAGAACCGGACTATCGCTGAAGGCAAAGATTTAGCTGCGTTGAAAGTACGATTGAAAGAGAAAGTGCAGGAGACACTTTCAGCTGTTGCCGATGACGGTATTGAACAGAGTGGGCTGCATATTTGGAGCTTCGGTGAATTACCCGAACGATATGAGCAAAAACGTGGAGGTTACTCCGTTAAAGCCTATCCAGCGCTGGTGGATGAAAAAGAGAGCATCGGTATCAGATTGTTTGAAACTGAATTGGAACAACAGACCGCCATGTGGGAAGGTACCCGTCGTTTGTTATTGCTAAATATTCCTTCACCCATTAAATATTTACATGAGAAATTGCCGAACAAATCCAAATTGGGGCTTTATTTTAATCCCTATGGCAAGGTATTGGATTTAATTGACGATTGTATCTCTTGTGGCGTTGATAAATTGATCGCGGGGAATGGTGGGCCGGCTTGGAATGAACAGGCTTTTATTCAACTACAAAATAAGGTTCGGGCTGAGTTGAATGATACCGTTGTGGAAATTGCCAGGCAGGTGGAACAGATACTCACTACTGTTTTTGCTATTAATAAACGTCTTAAGGGTAGGGTTGATATTTCGCTGGCTCTGGCGTTATCTGATATCAAAGCGCAGCTTTCTGGTTTGGTTTTCAAAGGATTTGTCACTGCTAACAGCTGGAAACGTTTGCCGGATGTTTTGCGTTATTTGCACGGTATTGACCGCCGCCTTGAAAAATTGGCGATTGATCCACACAGGGATCGGACGCAAATGGGGCGTATCGAGAATGTTCAACAGCAGTGGCAGCAATGGTTGGCGAAATTATCACTGCAACAGAAGCAGTTACCTGAGGTGCAAGAGATTCGTTGGATGATAGAAGAATTAAGGATCAGCTTGTTTGCCCAACAACTGGGTACGCCATATCCGGTTTCTGATAAACGTATTTTGCAGAATATGGAACAGATTGCTTCCTAGTTAAAGAAGAAAGGCTACCTCTTTTAGTTTAGAGTCTGTAATAACAAATCTTTGAGCCAGATATCTCTACCTATTATATTTACTTAAACACTTTATAATGAGGGGACGATAGAATAATAAGAGAAAGGCCATGTTTTTTGGCCTTATTCTCCGGGATTTAAGCTCTTTCATTCCAGCTATCGGAATGAACTATATTCCCATCATTGTACTTCCAAGTGATTTTTTCGTAGCGAAGTTCAACAATTTCCATATGATTGAATTTCTCTTTCGATACATCCTTGATATCGAGCATGACAGGAACAATATTAACCACTTTTACATTTTCCATTAAGGTATTGAAGTATTCCTTTTCTTGACCATGAGCATCTATTTTATACCATTTAAGTTCTGTTGACTTTAATGTTTGCCCCGTGGTTAATGCTTTATAAAGATAGGGGGAGGATGAATCCACTTCCTTTTCAATCATAAATGGGAGGTGTTTCCTCGTTCCAGTCAACTTTCCTGTATTATCATCATTAGCGATACTTACACTATGATGAAGACCCAAGATCTCAATACTGCCTTCTCTACCATAAACATCAACTGATCCTTTAATATCAGATCTGCCGTCATCTTTTATGTACATATATAGAGGAATAGACATTGTTAATCTCCTTCAGAAAATGATTTTGAATTTCCGGTTGTCTCAATAAGCTTTTGCAGGCATTTTCCACCACCTTTGTTTTTATACAAAGCACGAATGCTATCAATGACATATTGATTCAGCTCCGCTTCTGTTCCCTGATAAAAAGGTAGTGAACACACAGATTCAGTACTAATTGAAACGTTGGAGTCATTAAGGACAGATAATACACCACTTGCGTTTTTCGGTAATGCGGTTGCAACGGCTGTTGATAAATCTTCTGCTGAGCCCGCGTCGACACCGGTTGATAATATTGGAACAATCCTTAGCCATTCAATATTACCACTTGATATATGAGATAAGATGTAATCCCATGTGCTGCCATCGACATTGGGTGAGGTAGATATTATGAATTTCCTCACTCCCATTGAATTTACTTTTTCAGTAACTTGTGCTGGCATCAGGTTGGGATATGGATTAGTTGTTTTTAATTCAACGGCAAAGGAATTAAAAGCCAAAAGGTTTAAAGCTATTATTGAGAGTAATTTTTTCATGGAACTACAACCAATATATCATCGCTGGATGAAGCAATACTTTTTCTCAATGTTGCACCATTTATAACGATACAACCTTCGGAGGCCTGATGATATGAGCCATCGCTCCTGTCTCCGTGGATTCTAAATTCACCTCGCCCATAAGTGTTTGTTCCTAAGATGGGAACTAATTTTACAGTATACGGACCTTTATGTTTATTGTATCCGTCGATTCTATAATGGCCTTGTGGAATGGGGCCTGTCATATATACATCTTGCATTGACGGGTTGTTTATACCAGCGCCTTTTCCACTATAACCTTTGGCAATAAAAGAACCATTATGTGTTAGTACACCAGTGCTTTGTGAATATTTCCACGTCATACTTATTTCCATTCAGTAAATATTAAGTAATTTAACTTTAAACTTAAAAAGAATTTTTAAAAGCATAATATTGTAAAAAAAAGAAATTTTTTGTAAATTAATTTATGAAGTCAATAAATTAAGAATAGATATCGTTTGTAGATAATTTTTAAACAGATTGTCAAAGATGTTTGGTATGGTTGAAGAAAAAATCATGCTAAGAAAACTCGTAAAATGTTATACAGGCAATTAACACGTTTATGGAACGTGCAGGAATGATGCTTCAACAGGAGAAATGGAACTAACCCGTAAATGTATTACGCCAGTAGTCGATATCAATGGGGATAAATATTACGTATTTGCTCCGGCTATTACATTCCTTGACTCCAATAAAATAAAGAAAAAAGATTTTATATATAATGTTGTAATTTCACGAGTGGAAATTTTTTCAGCAATTGATGCTATTATTACTAACGCATAGTGTGTTAATTAGTGAGCGTAATTTGTTGAAATTTACATTAATTAATACTTACTCTCAATTATCTTAAAAATCCCCAAGCTAGAAATAAAATAATTAAACAATAATACATCAGCTAAGAAATAAAATTTCTATAGCTGATGAAGATTAATTTATCACTGATAAGTTAATGTCATTGTTGCGGTTGCATTTGCTTGACCGGGGGTAATATTGTGGTCTGTCTGAAAATAGCGAGCATGTAAAGGAATAGAGTACTTCCCGCCTGAATAGCTGTTACCGATATTTATTTGTGAGTGAATAATTACCGGTTGATTGTTATAAAGGATTTGTATACCAACACCGGAGGCCGTTGTGCGATTATAATTCTGATCAAGTGCCCATACATGATTTAAACTATTCTTTGCTTTCTTACCATCAAGCATTAATTGAATTTGAATATTATCATCACAATCTAAAATAATCTCGAAATCTTTTCCTCCTGCTGTACTATTAATACCGGAAAAATCGATTTTTTTTATATCGCCCATAGGAACAGTAATATTGGTATCTTTTAGTGAACAGCTTTTGGTAATAATTTTGGTATTACCTAAACGGTAGGTATGAACGATGTGATCATTTACCCGTGCCTGAATTAATTGATCATTTTTGATAAAACCGGAACCTGTTGTCGGTGCTATTTTTATCAACTGAATAGTCAAATAGCCCCATGTATTACCGCAATACCAATGGCCTGAATGGTCACAACTAACAGGGTCATTGGTAATACGGGGTAACCAATCCAGACCATAGCCAGGACCCCAGGTATTTATTCTGATACCCACACCGGGAACACCAGATTCGTAAATAGCATCTTTGTTGTAATCTGCGTTTTTATAGGCTGTATATCCCCATGATGTATTTATTCTCGTATCGCAATAGAAAACATTGCCTTTATTGGCTAACTCATCTGCACGATATTCGTAAATGGTTGTGCCAATAGGCTTATCCCTTGGAACATACAAGGTTCCAAAAGATAAGTTAGTGATTTCTGGTTTAAATCCTTTATCAAATTGGCAATTAGCGGCAAAACTATAAGGGATAATTGCCAGACCAGAAAATAAGATGATGGCAACTAACAAATATTTAAGCCTATTGTAAGTACTGAGCATAGTGTTTTCCTAAAAATAGTTATTTGCAGTGTGCTTCTATTATATAAATGCCAGATAAAGGTTTTTTTTCTGGCAATGTATAATGAGCTATACATTCCTGAATATCCTTATAACCCCATTTAACCAGTAACTGTCCGCTATTGGGTAAACCAGTGAGATAAACCTGCCCTTCATGGCTGACCATTGCACTGTTTGCTTCATCAATCTCATCTTGTTTTTCTAACCTGACAATAGCACCAAAAGGAATCGGATTTTCTTGATAATAAAGATTTATCAGCGCCCTGTGGCCTATTCGGGTTTTGAAATTAGCCAGGACCAATGCCCCTTGAGTGGGAATGACTGTTTGGGCATTCGCGTCAATATCGATATTATCGGCTAATGAGTGGGTATCCAGCGCAATTCGGTTTTTCCGATAGCTGCTGACATAAGGAATAACGGCATAACCATTCCGGTCAGTGGTAATACCTACATTATTCTGGATCTTTATTCCTTGAGCGCCATCAGCCCGGACTAATGCCAATGTATCTCCTAAATGTTGTGAAAGAGTAATACCATATGGATGAGCAACAATTCCTCCTTGAAGGCCATAATTCAGCTGGCGGGAATGATTATCATAGCTATAGCCGGCACTAAATTGACCATAAGATCCTTTATATTCTGTGTGTATATGGCCGCCAGCTCCAGTACCGTGATTAGCATAACTCTGTTGTAAACTATAAATTAAATTATTATCTTCCAGTGTCGTACCATTTAAACCCGTTTGGTGAGAAATATCTTTGTTTTTATTGGTATTTAAATTGTAACTGGCCCAGCTATTTTTTAGCCAACGATCTAATGGAACCTGTATGCTGAATGAAAAAAGCTGTTCATTTTTATTCGTGTCGGGGAGTTGGTTATAGGTATAATTTAAACTGTAATTAAGATTGTTGTAATTGATGCTATAGCCTGCATTGATATTACGTTCATAGCCATGTTTTTGCCAGTAGTTTTGCTGAAAAGCGGATAGATATAAACTACCAAAATCTCCAATAGATTGATTAATATGCAATTGCAATTTGCTTTTTTTATTGGTGCGATAATGCCAGTCATTTTTATTGGGGTTATCTATATCATTGGCTTCTTTAAAATCATAAAAGCCACGTGTTGAATAGCGATAACCTGCCAGAGTAAAATTAGTTCCTGTTAATGAAAGATCTTTTGCATATTGAAAGCGGTAAGATTGCCCTTTGGTACTTATATTTGATGGCAAATCAGTATTTGCATGTGTTATGTCAAAAGAAAGAGAGCCAAATATACCAAAATTATAACCTGAGCCTAAGGCAACCGATTGATAATCTTTTGAAAAAATAGCTCCTCCATAGGTAGTGATATTATTGGAAAGGCCGTAGATTAGTGCCCCTTGGGAAAAGTTAGGCTCTCGCCCACGGTTATTTGATGATTGGTATTGGCCCAGAGTGACTGAATATTGAATACCTCCTTCCCGTAACATAATAGGTATTGTGGAAAAAGATTGGATAGAGCGATGTTCCTGACCATCGGCTTCTTTAATAATAACGTCCAGATTTCCACTTGTTGTGGTTGGAAAAAGGTCATTAATGATAAATGGACCCGGTGAAACATAAGTTTGATAAATGATATAGCCGCTTTGTTTAATTGTGACCTGTGCATTACTTTGGGCTATTCCTCGGATAGTAGGGGCAAAACCTTTTAAGCTATCTGGTAACATATTATCGTCAGAAGCTAATTGTAAGCCACGAAATTGGACGCCATCAAAAATATAGGAAGATGTAAAGCTGTCACCCAGCGTTAATTGTCCTTTTAGTGGGTGAATGTCTCGTTGTAAATAGGTATTAATACTTTTCCAACTCTTATCGCGGCTGGTATAGGTGGAATAATTGCGCAGACGCCATGCTTGCCAATTAGCGCCTGTTCGAAGATTCAGATAGTTGGTTTGTGTAGAACCAGACGGATTATCTTGCCAGGTGTTTGAACCACTATAATTATAATTAACCAATAATGAAGTTAATCCTTGTTGCCATAATTCAGGTGAAACGTAACCTCTTGCCTGATTGTTTAATGCTGCTTGTGGAATACTGATATCTAACCTTTGTTGACCAAAATTAAAGGTAGTACTTGCTGATGGAATATATTGACCTAAATCAGACAGCTCTGTTTCTGGTGGTAAACTGATTAATTCTGAGAATGTATCAATTTTTACCCCCATATCCTGTAATTGCTGAATAGTTAGTTTAGGAAGCAATTTATTATTTATCATAATAAAGTTCACATTTCTGGTATCTATTTTATCTTTATTAAGGTAAATATCTACCCAATAAATACCAGGAGGTTGGTCATCCTGTGTGAAAATAGAGAGATCAATATCTTCAGGCGAACCAAAATCAGTTCCAGTTTCTAATGCATGGATGTTGAAATAATCTTCAGAATAGGTTTTAGTAGAGTAAAAAAGTACTCCAACTGCCATAAATAATGGTAATAAGAGCCATGAATGTTCAATATCATATGATTTCTTATTAGTTTTATGCTGTGGGTACTTTTCCATAATTAACTTTCTAGCATAGAATAAATTTATGTGATTATTTTATTAAATGATTGTTTTTTCTTCGGCAGTGACGCCTCCAAAATCATTAATAATTTTCCAACTTACCTGTTTTATGTTTTTTACAGGCAGAGTCCAGCTTAATTGACTAAAAGGTCTAATCATTCCCGCAGGTTTTATTTCATGTTGATCTATTTTAAGGTGAGAGAACGAGATAAAATAAGGGGTAGGATTTTCTGCGATCAACAAATTATTTTCCGTTCTGAATTTGAGTTCTTTGTATGCAGTACTTGATTTTTCTGCTAAATTCGCTGGGCGGTAAAACAATTTAAATTTTGACTTAACTGTAATTTGTAATTGATTTTGATCTGACTTCACCGAGGTCGGGATAGACTTTACATTCAACCAAAAAAGTGATTCCCGATCTTCAGGTAGATTACTCCCTGTTTTTACAATCCGTAGAATATTTTCTTGACCTGCTGCGAGTTTAAATATTGGGGGAGTAACGATAAACGGGGTTTTCATATTATCGTTTTCATCTTGGATCCAAGACTGAATCAGATAAGGTGCATCTTTTTCCGGGTTATTTATAGAAATGGACGCTTCCTTTTTATCACTCATGTAAATAACACGGGTTCCGCCAATGACGACACCTGCGATAGCAAAATTTATGCTGATAATATATACAAATATCATAGTTAATAGGCGTTGGAATTGCACGGTGCTCTCTCCATTTTATCGTATTTTTATACGCTATCCTGTGGGATTTATGGGCATCCATGCTCCATACTGCTTTATTAGAAACAAAACGTGAAGGAAGTTTTGTTCTAAAGTTTGTCCTATTTTAGTTATAAACAATAGTAAAGTTAGCGACTGCATCCCCAGATCCTGGGCTGATTATTTGAGCTGTAGCAATATACTTTGCAATAAATTTTAATTCTGCGGTATTTTGATCAGTAAAAGTCTGAAGTTTGGATGCTTTTGCCAAAGGAATCAGAGTTGAATTATCTTCTTCATAGATACCAATAGCAACACCATCGGCGACTGCCTGGCCTTTATCATTGGATAAAGCCAGAAGATTACTGTTTTTACTATCTATTTGCCCATCAAATTTAACTTGAGCATGATTATATTCTGGTGGGCAATTATTCATCTTAATGCTAAAAGGTGTTGCGGCAGCGGTGCTATCTACACCACTAAATGCATTTGAGCTAATTGTCCCCATGTTAACGTTTTGATTTGCAGAATCGGTATCGATTTTACAAGCATTAGCGATGATATTACCTGTAAAATTGATCTTTCCATCTGCTGCATTTGCTACAGAGATAAATACAGAAGATGCAAGTAAGGATGAAATAATCAGTTTAGTGTTCATTGTAAATAGATCCTAACCTTGGCGAGTATTACGACAGGGAAACAGAAACATTGGTTGAACCGAGACTGTATAAATGTCAATACAGCACATAAGTATCTAAAGCTCTTATCCGATAATCAGAACCATAGGTCAAACGGTGTTTTGTTTGGTGTTTCTTATTTAGGATAAAGTGTGAATGATAATAGCGATTAATTCGGAAGAATCCAAAGAATGACTCGGTAATATGCTGCATTTGAGATTTTTATCTATAATTAATGACTAGACAGGATTTTTTTTAAAGTCTATTGTGATTTATTATATGGAATAAAATATTATGCTAGCGGATAAGAATATTTATTAGTTAATAATTAGTTATAAAAATAATTGTGATGTAAATCACAATTCATATATCGCACTGAAAAATTTATTCTTTATTTTCTATTTTATTATCTTGAGGTTATTGTTTCATATTGCTATTTTTTTGCTTTTTGGAGTGTATATACATAATAGGGTAAGTTATCCAGATCAAGTTACGTTATAACTCATCATATTTATATTTCTGTTTTATTGCTGATATGAGCTTTGGACTGCAATATATCTCGAACGTATTCAACACGGTTAGCGGAGGAAAAATGAAACAGTTTGTCTTTGTATCGGGCTTATTGGCCGTCGTACTCGCATTCGCGCAGCCCGTTTCGGCCATGGAAGCAGAGCAGAAAACCGTCACTAATGGTGCGGCATTAATCGAATATTCGGTGCGAGGAGAGGGACCGCTGATTGTGATGATCGCTTCAACCGGTCGGGGAACGGCGGAATTCGCACCGCTCGCGGATCGACTGGCGATGCGTGGCTATCGCGTTGCTCTGCCCGAGCCACGCGGAATCTCGGGGTCAACCGGTCCGATGGAGAACGTGACTTTCCACGACTTTGCCGATGATTTTGCGGCAGTGATTGCAGCGGAAGGTAGCAAGGCAATCGTGGTGGGTCATGCTTATGGTCACTGGATTGCCAAGACAATCGCTTCGGATTATCCCGAAATGACGCGTGGCATAGTGCTTCTGGCAGGGGCCGCGAAATCTTGGCCTCCGGAGCTTTCGGATGCGATAACTGTTATTAATGATCCTAAATCTACCCGCGAGGAGCGACTGGCGCGGCTTCAGCTTGCCTTCTTCACGGAAAGTAATGATCCGACGCCTTGGCTTGAGGGTTGGCATTCCGATGTCGTAAAAAGCCAGTCTGCGGCACGTGAGCTGACTAATCGTAAGGATTGGTGGGCTGGTGGGACGGCGCCGATTCTCGATCTGCAAGCTGGGGCCGACCCGTTCAGACCTGAAGAGTCGCGGATGGAGGCAAAGGACGAGTTCGGTAACCGCGTTACTGTGGTTGTGATCAAAGGGGCCAGCCATGCGCTGCCCGCTGTGAAACCGATCGAGACCGCAGATGCGATTGCGGACTGGGGTGATAAACTGAAATAACTAAGAGCAATCCAGTCTCTGTCAGGGTATTCGAACTGCGCTTGTTTCGGCGCGAATTTCTCAGATAGGGACGATTCCGATGGCCGGTTTTGGGAAACATAGAATTAGTTACAACATACTTTGTAAAACAACACTTAAAAAATATGCCAGGATCAGTGCAGAAATAAAACAAATTGCTATATGAAAACACGAATGGCTACTACAAGGAGTAATAGCCTGAATTCGACGGGATTATTTGATTAATAGCCAAGTTGCAGGGATTGTGGTTATTAGTAACGCAGCAATAGCTAATTTTTCAGCCGGATAAAGATTGTGTTTTTGTGGATTCTGACGGCGGGCATACAGGAAAACAATAACACCCGGTGCATAGAGAACAACGGACAATAACAAATTCATTAAACCGGATGCATAAAGCAGCCATAGGCCATAAACACAAGCCCCAACAGCAATCAGTAATAATCCCTTGTTGCTACGATCAAAAGCGACCTTCAACAGAAATGCGCCAACAAGGAAATAGGGCAGTAAAATCATCTCTGATGCAATTGCCAGTAATGAATTGTAGTTGCTCCCGCTTAACCAAATCAGAACGAGGGAAAGTTGTACTGCGCCATTAGTTAACCACAATGAGGATGATGGTGCGTTATTGCAGTTTTGCAGGCCAAAAATTTTCGGGAAAGAGCCATGTTGGGAAGCGATAAATGGAACTTCCGCCGCCATGATCGTCCAGCTTAGATAAGCACCGCAAACAGAGATAATTAATCCGGTAGCAATAATGATTTCACCTGCCGAACCAATAAGTCCTACCATCAGGTTTGCCATCGATGGATTGCGTATTTCAGCTAACTCAGGCCGTGGTACTAACCCAAGAGAGAGCAGGGTAACTAATATATATATTCCTAATGCGGCGACAACGGCCAGCATAGTCGCAATACCAACGTCTTTACGTTTTTTTGCCCTGGCTGAAACTACAACGGCACCTTCGATACCAATGAATACCCAAAGGGTGATCAGCATTGTGTCTTTTACTTGTTGCCAGACAGGAACACCCAATTCGATACCTGTAAAGTCAAGATTAAAGATATCCATTTTAAACGCGATTGCAGCAAGAATAATGAAAGCGCCTAAAGGCAGCAATTTTGCCATTGTTGCCAATTTGTTGATTCCAGCTGCGGTTTGAACGCCACGGAGTACCAACCAGTGTACTAACCAGAGTAAAATAGATTCTCCCAACAGGGACTGCCAGGTATTGCCGTCGCCAAAGATGATGATACCTTCTTTATCAGTAAAGAAACTCAGGGCGGCAAAAACGATAACCAGATAAGAAACATTGGCAATTACCGCACATAACCAATATCCCCAGGCAGAACAGAAGCCTATTAGTTCACCAAAGCCTTCTTTGGCATAAGTGAAAATGCCTCCATCAAGATCCGGGCGAAGACGAGAGAGAAATAACAGGGCGGTAGCCAGAAACAGGATACCGACACCTGTTATCCCCCAACCGATCATTAATGCTGCCGGGCTGGCGATCTCAGCCATATTCTGCGGTAAGCTGAAAACACCAGCGCCGACCATAGAGCTGAGCACCAGAGCAGTAAGAGCTGTAAGACCTAGTTTTTTTTCCAAAGATATGTTCCTAATATGACACAAACTGCATTGTTAGCCAGTTCATTACCCCGATCACAAAAATGAATTGGGCATTGGGTTTTTGTCGCTTCCAAGCTGTATAGAACGGAAAAACAGACTGGTTAAACCTAGAAATAGAGGGGAATTTTACGGAGGGTATGGGTTGGATGCAATGGTTTTCTATGCAGATAACTATAAAATTTATGCACTGTTAGAGTGATGGTTAAGACGTCATGCCATACAATTTATTTTTATAAATTTATATAGGATATTTTTATAATGCGGCTTATTATTCTAAGAGAAATAAATAATGAATATAAAACACCGTGATGCTATTACCTAATTAAGTAATTTTCATTTTAATTTATCCAATCAATCTCAAAAATTAGTGAGAATAATTGTAAGAGGTAAATATTTTTCTTTAATCTTTATTTTCTTATGTAATATTATTACCAAGTGACAATAATCATTTGTTTCCATACCAGGTCGGTAAGTTAATATTTTTAGTATGCGGACTTATAGTCTCATGAATATTTTTTTAAATTAAAATATCTATTGTTGTTTTTTAATTAATTGATTTAATTATATTATTTTGTGTTTTTTCAATTGTTTTTGTTAATTTTAGATCGGAGTTAATATGTTTTTTATCAACTATTTTTACTAGTGACAAATTAATTTTGGTTAATGTGATGTAATACTATTATTATATAAAAACAAAAAAATCATGTTGACAACGACCATTTTGATTTATATTGTTTGTGAAAATATTAACCTGTTATCTATTAATTCATTTTCTTGTATATGCTTTTAGTTTTCAGGAATGATTATATGTACATATGCCAAAAAAATTTGGATAGTTAGGAGATAATTGTTATTCGAATTATTATTTTTTAGGCGCCGACGAATGGCTTGGTATTAAATATTCATAAAGGTTAGAACATATGAAGCGTGTTCTGGTGATATCGTATTCCCAAAGCGGCCAATTGATCGAGGTGGTAAAAAGTTTAATCGCACCTTTGCATGAGTCTGACGAGATATACATTCGTGAAGTGGTTCTGAAACCAATTCCAGAGTATCCATTTCCTTGGTCATTTTCTAAATTTGTTGATGTTTTTCCAGAAACGGTGCAGTTACATTCACCTGAGCTAGCGCCTTTACATCTGGAAGATGAAGCGCCTTTTGACCTGGTTATATTAGGCTATCAAGTTTGGTATTTGTCACCATCTCCTCCGATAACTGCATTTCTTAAGAGTAAAGAAGGAAAACGACTACTCAATGGTCGACCCGTGGTAACGGTTATTGCTTGTCGAGATATGTGGCTGACAGCCCAAGAAACGGTCAAAAAATTATTACATGAAAGTGGAGCGCACCTGCGCGATAACGTGGTTTTTATCAATAAAGCAAACTTCTTTGTAACATTGTTTATAACCCCGCTATGGCTAATGACAGGAAAAAAACAACCCATTGCCAGTTTACCGCCTGCTGGGGTATCGGAAGAAGATATTCAAGGAGCTAAACGTTTTGGGGATGCGTTGGTAACAGCGCTTAAAGCGGATAAAGAGAAAGTTGACGCCCCAATGTTGAAAGGTTTAGGGGCGGTATTTGTCGATAAATCTTTTATTTTTGGTGAACGTGCTATACATCGTGGATTTAGATTGTGGTCTGGGTTTATTCACCGTGTGGGTAAACGGGGGAAATGGGTAAGGTGTTCTCTATTAGCCATGTTTGTGACCTATTTGGTACTGACGGTGTTGATTGTTTTACCTATATCGATGGTTATTCGTCGTTTGCTGACCGCATTACTGAAAGAACGTCTTAATGAGTTACAAAAATACTATGAACAACCATCTGGTTCTGCCCGTTATGATGATAAAGGAGATAAATAAGTAAATGAGTAACAACGTTTATATCACTAAAGTTTCCGCCTTTATGCCGGGAAACCCAATAGATAATGAGACAATGGAATCTGTTCTTGGTTTTGTTGGTGATCGCCCATCAAGATCTCGTCATATCGTGCTCCGTAATAATGGTATTAAATATCGCCATTACGCGTTGGATCCGGAAACGGGAGAGACAACTTATTCATGTGCTCAATTGGCGGCTGAAGCAGTAAAAGGCTTGGTTGATGAACACTTTGCTTTAGATGATATGCAAAGCTTGGCAGCAAGCAGCGGTATTCCTGATCAAATTATACCGGGCCATGGTGTAATGGTTCATGGCGAGCTCAAGAATAAACCTTGTGAAGTTATCTCAACTTCCGGTGCTTGTGCTGCGGGTATGACAGCGATGAAATATGCTTATTTGTCTGTTCTCTCGGGGACGACAAGTAATGCGGTTTCAACTACCTCGGAAACACCTTCAACAGTACTGCATGCCCGTAATTTCCAGAGTGAAAACGAAGCCCGGGTTGCAGAACTGGAACGACGCCCTGAAATCGCTTTTGAAAAAGATTTTCTGCGTTGGATGCTTTCTGATGGCGCCGGCGCTGCTTTACTTGAAAATAAACCTCGACCTGATGGTGTTTCATTACGAATTGACTGGATAGATATTTACTCTTTTGCTAATGAGCAAGAGACATGCATGTACGCAGGTGGGGAGAAGTTAGCCGATGGCAGTTTGAAAAGCTGGACACAAATGAGTCAGGCTGATTGGCTTGCATATTCTGCTTTCTGTATCAAGCAAGATGTCAGATATTTAAATGATAGGGTCGTTAAATTTACACTTAGCGAGCCATTGAGACGAATAGTTGCTGATCGTAATTTATCCGCTGAATCTATTGATTGGTTCTTGCCTCATTATTCATCTGAATATTTCCGCATGAAATTTTCCGAGGGTCTTGAAGATATTAATTTTGGTATTGAACAAGAGCGTTGGTTTACTAACTTAACAGTGAAAGGAAATACCGGATCGGCTTCTATTTATATCATGTTGGATGAGCTGATGAAGTCGGATAAATTAAAGAAAGATCAGCGTCTGTTATGTTTTATCCCTGAAAGTGCCAGATTCACAGGGGCATTCATGCATTTGACGGTTGTGTAAATATTTAACCTTAATTAATGAAAAAAGGGGAAACGACTGGTTTCCCTAAATATAAGTACATTAGGAAGATAATAGCGTGGAAAATTTAGAGAATCATGTTAAAAATGTTGTTGCAGAACAACTTGGAATACCCGAAGCCCAGATTCTTACCACACAAACATTCGAGGAATTGGGTGCCGATTCGTTAGATAGCGTCGAGTTGATTATGGCTCTGGAAGAACGTTTCGAGATAACTATTGACGATACAGAGGCGGAAAAAATGGTGACGGTACAAAACGCCATTGATTGTATCCGTTTGAAGTTAGAATCAGCCGGCTGATTTGAAGAATTTTATTATCCTTGCAGTAAAAAAGGCACATACGGGTATATATGTGCCTTTTTCTTAAATTAAACAAGCTATTTGAACAGGTCTGCACTGATAGTAGAGGATCCGCCGCTGGATTGCCATTCACGGGTAATATGGTAATACTTAGCGCCTTTATTCGCTGCGCGTTTAGCGACTTCATAGGCAACATCAGGCATGCTGTTGTAGTAACCTGAAAAGGTGATGGAATCAAAAGGTACCATCTGGGCAGCACTGATTTTATTTAATTCTTGTATTTTCGTACCATCTGGAAGTGTGACAGTGTAACGCTCGCCTTTGGAATATTGTGTTTCAAAGAAGCGGCCAATAGAACTATTGGTTGAAGTTGAAGAGGCTAAACCAGGAATTTCTACTTTCTTAGCGGCTGCGCCACCAGCCGCTAATGCAGCGCGTCCTGCGTCCGAATCAGCTGGGATTACTGCTTCGTTAGCCTGAATTTGGCGTTTTGGCGCATCATCTTTGTAAACATAAGCGGTAACGGTTTGATTACCGCCATCGTTGGTTGAAACCTGACGGACAATAAAAAAAGAAGCTGCACCTTTTTTCTTGGCTTCTTTTGCAATGGTCTCATTTAAATCTGGCTCATTGGTGTAAAAACCACTGACGGTTACCGTATCGAATGGCTCCAGTGTTACCGCTTCTGTTTTGGGTAATTCTTTGATACCGCGGAACATACGATATTTAATTGAATTGTCAATTTTCTCTGCATCTTTGTGATACAGATCAGCTACGACGCGCAGGTTGCCACTATTATTCAGATCATCAAGGCTTTGGATATAAAATCCATCTGCGCCCATTTTATCTGCCCGACGGGAAACGGCGTCGGCAGCTTCATAAATAGCATTAAAAGGACCTGTAACCGTAATACGTTTAAATGGTTTCAGTTCTGCTGCTTTTTCAGGGGATAATTCCTGAGCTGCCTGAGCAGCGGTAATACCAGTTAATGAGAGCACCGCGGCTGCGATGATCGTTGTTTTCAGCTTCATAAAAAATCCTTTCGCCTTGCGCATTAATTACTTATAACTTGCTGAACATCGTTGTGTATCACATAGCCGACAATTATTACATGTAATAATAGCTAATGTCCCACGAATTTATGCTATCAGTATGAATGAATACAAGTTCATAGAAATGGCGTCATAAGTTTTCATCAACACGTTTTTATCAACATTGCGTTTTTATCAACATCATAGTAACTGGCATTGAAAAGTGCGAGCCGGTAATACCACTTAGCTATTTTTCTTACTCATTAGTGATGGATCGCCAATAATATTTTCGGCTGGTTATCAAAATATCCGTTGATAGATTTTGCTGATAGCAGTAATAAAGTTAATTTAATCGCTAAACTGGCCTCAGCAAGTAATAATCATCATTAATCTTAATCTTAAGCTTTAGGAAGGGAACATTATGCGTATTGGTGTACCGAGAGAGCGACTTGCCAATGAAGCACGTGTTGCAGCCACGCCGAGTACTGTGGAACAACTGTTGAAATTGGGATTCGATGTCGTTGTTGAAAATGGAGCAGGGCATTTAGCCAGCTTTGGGGATAGTGCTTACCAACAGGTTGGAGCTGAAATTACCGATCGTAATGATATTTGGGGTTCAGATATCATTCTAAAGGTTAATGCTCCTGAGGATGACGAGATTGCATTAATGAAGGAGGGGAGTACGTTGGTGAGTTTTGTCTGGCCGGCACAAAATCCTGAGTTAATGCAGAAATTATCAGACCGTAAAGTCACTGTGTTGGCTATGGATTCAGTACCGCGTATTTCCCGTGCTCAGTCGCTGGATGCACTGAGCTCTATGGCGAATATTGCAGGTTACCGGGCGATAGTAGAGGCTGCTCATGAATTTGGTCGTTTCTTTACTGGTCAGATTACAGCCGCAGGTAAGGTTCCACCAGCCAAAGTGATGATTATTGGCGCCGGTGTTGCTGGCCTGGCTGCTGTGGGTGCAGCGGGCAGTTTAGGCGCTATTGTCCGTGCGTTTGATACCCGGCCTGAAGTTAAAGAGCAGGTTCAGAGCATGGGGGCGGAGTTTCTCGAACTGGATTTTGAAGAGGAAGCCGGTAGTGGTGACGGATATGCAAAAGTCATGTCTGAAGCCTTTATTAAGGCTGAGATGGCGCTTTTTACAGCACAGGCGAAAGAAGTTGATATTATTGTAACAACAGCGCTTATTCCGGGGAAACCAGCACCGCGTCTTATTACCAAAGAGATGGTTGAATCAATGAAACCGGGCAGTGTGATTGTTGACCTGGCGGCTCAGACGGGGGGGAACTGTGAATTAACGCAGGCAGACAAATTAGTTGTGACAGAAAATAGTGTGAAGATTATCGGTTACACCGATTTACCAAGCCGTTTACCAACGCAATCTTCACAACTGTACGGGACTAATTTGGTTAATCTGCTCAAACTATTGTGCAAAGAGAAAAATGGCGAAATCAATATTGATTTTGATGACGTTGTTATTCGTGGCGTGACCGTTGTAAAAGAGGGGGAAGTGACTTGGCCGGCGCCGCCAATTCAAGTTTCTGCTCAACAGACCGCAAAACCAGCACCAATAAAAAAAGTAGAAAAGCCAGAACCTAAACCTGCTTCCCTCTGGTTGAAATATGGCTTGCCGGCACTGGCTGTTATTTTGTTCAGTGGGTTAGCCAACGTCGCGCCAAAAGAGTTTTTATCTCACTTTACTGTTTTTGCATTGGCTTGTGTGGTGGGTTACTACGTGGTCTGGAATGTCAGCCATGCTTTACATACACCGCTAATGTCAGTAACTAACGCCATTTCTGGCATTATCGTTGTTGGGGCGTTATTGCAAATTGGTGATGGTGGATGGGTAAGCTTCTTCTCATTTATCGCTATCTTAATTGCCAGCATTAATATCTTCGGTGGCTTTACTGTCACTCAACGTATGCTGAAAATGTTTCGTAAGGACTAAGGGGTAATTGAATGTCGAGTGGAGTCGTTATAGCGGCATATATTGTTGCTGCCATCTTATTTATTTTCAGTCTTGCGGGTTTGTCTCGTCACGAAAGCGCCAAACGCGGGAATATTTTGGGTGTCGCCGGGATGGCAATCGCATTGATTGCGACTATCTTCGGGCCTGATACCGGAAACGTTGTTTGGGTTATTCTGGCGATGGTGATCGGTGCGGTTATTGGTATTCGTCTGGCAAACAAAGTTGAAATGACTGAAATGCCGGAATTAGTTGCCATATTGCACAGTTTCGTCGGTTTGGCTGCGGTGCTGGTTGGTTTTAACAGCTTTATTGCTCACGATAGTTTCGCGGAACCTGTGATGGAGAATATCCATCTGACAGAAGTATTCCTGGGTGTTTTCATCGGCGCAGTTACCTTCACCGGTTCTGTTGTGGCCTTTGGTAAATTATGCGGAAAGATTTCTTCCAAACCGCTGATGTTGCCGAATCGGCATAAATTAAACCTTGCAGCGCTGGTTATCTCTTTTGTCCTGTTAATTATTTTTGTGAAAACGGAAAGTACTGGCCTGCAAATTTCCACACTGTTGATCATGACGGCAATCGCATTGGTATTTGGCTGGCATTTGGTTGCTTCTATCGGTGGCGCGGATATGCCGGTGGTGGTTTCGATGCTGAACTCCTATTCGGGTTGGGCTGCCGCGGCCGCTGGATTCATGCTGAGTAATGATTTGCTGATTGTTACGGGAGCGCTGGTCGGTTCTTCGGGGGCCATTCTGTCTTACATCATGTGTAAGGCAATGAACCGTTCTTTTATCAGTGTGATTGCTGGCGGGTTTGGGACTGATGGTTCCTCGACTGGTGATGATCAGGATATGGGCGAATATCGCGAAACCACAGCGGAAGAGGTTGCTGAACTGCTGAAAAACTCAACATCTGTCATCATCACGCCGGGATACGGTATGGCTGTTGCCCAGGCGCAGTATCCGGTACATGACATTACAGCCAAACTGCGTGAAAAGGGGATTAAGGTTCGCTTTGGTATCCATCCGGTTGCGGGTCGTCTGCCTGGGCATATGAACGTGTTGTTGGCGGAAGCCAAAGTCCCTTATGACGTTGTTCTGGAAATGGATGAAATCAATGATGATTTCTCTGATACAGATACCGTACTGGTTATTGGAGCCAACGACACTGTTAACCCTGCGGCACAGGAAGATCCCAACAGCCCGATTGCGGGGATGCCAGTGCTGGAAGTGTGGAAATCACAGAGTGTTATTGTGTTTAAACGCTCTATGAACACAGGTTACGCTGGTGTACAAAACCCGCTGTTCTTTAAAGACAATAGTCAGATGTTGTTTGGTGATGCGAAAGCGAGTGTCGAAGCAATCCTTCGTGCACTGTAATTCCTTATCGCTATAACTTACAAATCTTGATTGGGTTCCTGTCTCTTAGTCATATGCTGATTAAGAGACAGATCAAATGATTTCATCATCGGGTATTTATGTAATATTTTTGGGCACCAGAATTAATTCCATTTCATCTGCAAGCTCTTTAAGTTTGTCGTTAACCTTTTTAGAGGTTCGTTAGTAATCATAAACCTGAGTAATCAGATTTTCTCTCTATCTAAGCAGGCTGTTTTTACTACTTAATTTCCAATGTGTGGTATCCCTGCCAGCGATAATTCATTACTGATAATGTCCAGAACAGAATAAAAATCCCGACAACCCAAAAACCGACATTGCCCATGTTATCGTTTAATGCCCCAATGGTGCCCCAGAAAGCGCCATGCAGATCCCACTGATCAGCGATAAGGCCGAGTGCTTCTAGCCCGCCAATGAACAGCGCTACAGCGACGGAAGCCGCAGTAATGGTCATGTTGTAGTAAAGTTTGCGTGCTGGTTGGGAAAAAGCCCAGCCATAGGCCCCTACCATAACAAAATTATCCAGTGAATCGATTAGCGCCATGCCACTGGCAAATAGCGCCGGGAATACCATCAGCGACCATAAAGGCAGTCCACTAAGAGAGCCGGCGGCAGATATACTCAACAGCCCAACTTCGGTTGCGGTGTCGAAACCCAGTCCAAACAGGAAACCGACCAAATACATATGCCAGCTTTTGCTTACCAGTCGGAAGACCGAGTGAAACAAGCGGGTCGTTACTCCTCCCGGTGTTGTTTCCAGCAACGTTAAATCACTGTTCGTCAACTCTCTTCCACGTTTGAGCTCCTGAAACTTCTGATAAACGCTTTTCAATATCAGCAAATTAATCAGTGCTATCGCCAACAGAAAGCAGGCAGAAACGAGGGTGCCAATAATGCCGCCATAGTCATGAACCCAGCCCATCTGATCTTTAAAAGCCATTGAAGTCAGGACAATAGCGAGGCAGGCCAGAATGACAATGGTAGAGTGTCCCAGAGAAAAGAAAGCGCCGACGGCAATAGGTGATTTACCCTGTTGCATCAGTTTACGGGTGACGTTATCAATTGCCGCGATGTGATCGGCATCGACTGCATGGCGTAGCCCATAACCGTAAGCTAACAGAGCCGCCCCCATCATGACTGCATGATGGCGGAAAGCGATAAATGCCCAAATCCAGGCAAGTACGTTGGCGGCAATCAGAACAACAAGAAGCGAAAGTGCATGTTTTTTATTCATATAAGAAACCTGTCAATGTTAAACCCGTTTGCGGGTGATTTCTGAAAAACAAAAACGGTAAGCATCCTCTGTACGTAATAATGTACGGTCTTTTACTAAATCATAATACTAATTAACTTGTAATATTAACTTAGATAAACTTAAATAAAAGGTAAGAGGACTAATCTGTTGTAAGGGGAGTAACTTAATTGACATATTATAATTCTGGTGTCAAAACTTTTTTACCAAAGGATATATTTTCCAATATTTAAATTGGTAAAAGAGCAAATTTTGAATAAAGTCTGTTGGGAAAAGCGTATTAAGTTATAGCTTATTGACATGACAGTGCGACCGTATGGAATAACCAATTATTAGGGGGTTTTATGCAATTAACGCCAAGGGAAATTGAGAAACTCATGGTATATACACTGGCCGATGTCGCATTAAAGCGTAAATCCCGCGGCTTAAAACTCAATTACCCTGAGGCCGTCGCTATTATTACCGCGGCTGCCCTGGAAGGGGCCAGAGAAGGGAAAACGCTGGAAGAAGTCATGGATGATTCAAGGCACATTCTGACTAAAGAAGATGTAATGGATGGTGTCGCTGATCTCATTCCACATGTGCAAGTTGAAGCCATATTTACAGATGGCAGTCGTTTGGTGACGGTGCATGATCCCATCCAATAATTGCTGAAACAAATTATAAATAGCAGGAAAAGTTATCTGGACAAAATATTAATTTATAGTTTTGGCTCACGTATTGACGTGGAGATTTTCCGATGAAAGAAAATAATAAAGAGGATATTACTCCGTTGGGGGGATATATTCTTGCTGAAGGCCCGATATCCTTTAATGAAAATTGTCCGGCTATTCAATTAAGGGTTCGTAATTCAGGTGATCGCCCAATCCAGGTGGGATCTCATTTCCATTTTTTTGAGGTGAACAAAGCCCTGCAATTTGATCGGGCGGCTGCGTTCGGCAAACGACTCAATATTACTTCAACAACCGCAATCCGTTTCGAACCCGGTGATGAAATTGAGGTGTCATTAATCCCTGTTGGTGGGAAACAAAACGTTTATGGATTTAATAACTTAGTCGATGGTTGGGCAGGTAAAAGCCTGGTTGCCGCTGAGGAATATGTAGAAAAGACCTGGCTGCACGCTGGGTAACGTCGAAAAACTTTTCGCACAAAGGAATAAACTATGCCAATAATTTCCCGGCAGGAATATGTCGGTCTTTTTGGTCCGACTATTGGTGATAAGATTCGCCTGGCAGATACCAATCTGTTTATTGAAATTGAGAAAGATCCGCGCGGTTATGGTGATGAATCGGTCTATGGCGGAGGTAAATCGTTGCGTGATGGCATGGGGGCCGATAACCGCATGACCAGTGAAAATGTATTGGATTTGGTGATCACCAACGTCACTATTTTGGATGCACGTCAAGGCGTCATTAAAGCCGATGTCGGCATAAAAGAGGGGCGTATCGTCGGGATAGGTAAAAGCGGTAACCCCAGTATGATGAATGGCGTTACACCTGGCATGGTAGTTGGCGTCAGTACTGATGCGATATCCGGTGAACATCTTATCCTCACGGCTGCCGGCATTGATACCCATATTCATTTTATCTCTCCCCAACAGGCTGAACATGCTTTGTCTAATGGCGTGACGACTTTCTTTGGTGGGGGTGTTGGTCCCACTGACGGAACTAACGGCACTACTGTTACCGCCGGTCCTTGGCATATCCATCGTATGTTGCATGCTTTTGAAGGTTTACCGGTTAACGTCGGTATTTTGGGAAAAGGCCATGCTGCGGTGGCTATGCCGCTGGTAGAACAGATCAAAGCGGGTGTTGCCGGGCTGAAAGTGCATGAAGACTGGGGAGCAACCAATTCTGCATTGCGTCATGCTTTACGTGTAGCGGATGAAATGGATATCCAGGTAGCGGTCCATACCGACAGTTTGAATGAAGGTGGTTATGTCGAAGATACCATCGACGCTTTCGAAGGCCGTACCATTCATACTTTTCATACCGAAGGCGCGGGTGGCGGACATGCGCCGGATATCATCAAAGTTGCCAGCCAGATGAACGTGTTGCCCAGCTCAACCAATCCCACGTTGCCTTACGGTATCAATAGCCAGGCGGAATTGTTTGATATGATTATGGTTTGCCATAACCTTAATCCCAAGGTACCGGCTGATGTTGCATTTTCGGAAAGCCGCGTACGCCCGGAGACCATTGCTGCGGAAAATGTTTTGCATGATATGGGAGTGTTGTCGATGTTTTCCAGTGACTCCCAGGCCATGGGGCGGGTAGGCGAAAACTGGCTGCGGGTGATGCAGACGGCTCATGCCATGAAAGCGGCGCGGGGCAAGTTGCCGGAAGATGCGGCGGGTAACGATAATTTCCGTGTCTTACGTTATGTCGCCAAAATTACGATTAATCCGGCAATTGCGCAGGGGATAAGCCACGTTCTGGGTTCGGTTGAAGTGGGAAAAATGGCTGATATTGTGTTGTGGGAGCCACGTTTCTTTGGCGCAAAACCTAAGCTGGTCATCAAAGGCGGTATGATTAACTGGGCGGTGATGGGTGATCCGAATGCCTCATTGCCGACGCCACAGCCGACATTTTATCGTCCGATGTTTGGCGCATTGGGCAAAACCCTTCAGGAAACCTGTGTGACTTTTGTCTCCCAGGCGGCGATGGAACAAGGAGTAAAAGAGAAACTGGGTTTGGAACGCCAGGTTATGGCGGTACGTAACTGCCGGGCTATCTCCAAGAAAGATATGGTGCGTAATGCTGAAACGCCAACCATTGAAGTGGATGCCGAAACCTTTGCCGTCAAGGTGAATGGTGAATATGCCACGGTAAAACCCGTTAGGACGGTAGCGCTCAATCAGCGCTATTTCTTTA
This sequence comes from Photorhabdus viridis, assembly GCF_040256935.1. Classification (NCBI taxonomy): domain Bacteria; kingdom Pseudomonadati; phylum Pseudomonadota; class Gammaproteobacteria; order Enterobacterales; family Morganellaceae; genus Photorhabdus; species Photorhabdus viridis. The sequence goes on along the minus strand of NZ_JBEJZY010000001.1, from coordinate 115,153 downwards.
GTTGATATATTTTTTGCTGTTTGGTCAGAGGATATTTTTCTGGCCGGATTAACCGATCCATGCGTTCAGAGGATTTATTTTATGATTGTTATTGAACAGATTCTTGGTAATGCCAAAAAAGATGCTTCTTGGCGAGATCGCTTGCAAGGCGTCTCGCCGGATATCTTAGTGCTTTCGCAATGGGAAGCGCAAAAAAGCCGTTGCCGCAAATCTACGCTTAACGGGTTGGATTTGGGGATTTCTCTTGACCGTAATCAGGTATTGTCGGACGGCGATATTTTGTTGTGGGATGAAGTTAAAGGACTGGCTGTTATTGTCCAGATGAGCCTGCGTGATGTGATGGTTATTCATTTGAAGTCATTATTGTCATTAGATTCAGAGACCGTAATGAAAACCAGTTTTGAACTGGGTCATGCTTTAGGTAACCAGCATTGGAAGTCAGTGATTAAAAATAACCAGATTTATATTCCGCTGACAGTATCAACTAAGGTGATGGATTCGGTAATGAAAACGCATGGTTTTCATGCGTTACCTTATTCCTTTATCAAAGGCGAAGAGATTTTGCCTTACCTCAACAACTCCGAGGCACGCTTATTATTTGGTGGTGCAGAGGATTCCGCGACACATGTTCATGTTGATAACACGTTTCTGAACCAGCATGTGATCAAATTAAAATGAATGCGCTCCACTTAATCAGAATCATGCAATTTGCTGATTCCGTGTTGCCTGTTGGTGCGTTTTCTTTTTCAAACGGCCTGGAATCAGCCATTCAGAATAAAATCGTGCATAACGTGGCAACGTTAAGCGATTTTACCCGAACGGCGTTGTTACAGGCGGTTAGTGGTGATGGCCGGGCTGTGGTTGCTGCGTGTCAGGTATTGAATAGCGGACAGCGTGACGCCGCTATCTCCTATGATTGGGCAGTATTTAACCGAAAATTGAATGAAGAAAGTCGCATTATGGTGACGCGGATGGGGAAAAAGTTAGCGGAAATGGCGGTTGAGGTAACCGGTGAGCCGTTGATTGCATGGTGGCTGGCTCAAATAAAGAGTGATATTGCCGCAGGTACTTATCCGATTACCCTGGCAGTCGTCATGAGTGCATTAGGTGCTGTTCCGCGTGAAATCATTGTTATGCATCAATATGGTGTCGCAATGACGATACTCAGTGCAGCTATACGTTTGATGCGCGTTACCCATATTGAAATTCAGCGTATCTTATTCTCACTGAATCAGGATATTGAACTGTTTTGTGATGAGGCGGAAAAGGGTGGGGTTGATCAGATGACATCTTATGCACCCGTAACTGATGTATTGGCTGCACTGCACGTCGGTGCATTTACCCGGTTGTTCAGTAATTAACAACCACGTCTTAATCGAGTGAGGAAATTTCTGTGAAAAAAATTACCCGAATTGGTATTGGCGGCCCGGTAGGTTCAGGCAAAACAGCTGTTATTGAAGTGATCACGCCTATTTTGATTCAGCGAGGAATAAAACCCCTGATTATTACCAATGACATTGTTACCACTGAAGATGCTAAGCAGGTCAAACGGACACTGAAAGGCATTTTGGATGAGGAGAAGATACTCGGGGTGGAAACCGGTGCTTGTCCACATACAGCGGTGCGTGAAGATCCCAGTATGAATATTTCCGCGGTAGAGGAAATGGAAGCTCGTTTTCCTGACACGGATGTCGTGTTAATTGAAAGTGGTGGAGATAACCTGACACTCACTTTTAGCCCGGCATTGGCGGACTTTTATATTTATGTGATTGATGTGGCTGACGGGGAAAAGATTCCACGTAAAAACGGGCCTGGACTAGTACAGGCGGATATTCTGGTGATCAATAAAATCGATTTGGCGCCTTATGTCGGCGCCAGTCTGGCGGTGATGGAGAGTGATACTCAGGTTGTGCGTGGTCAGCGCCCTTATATCCTCACTAACTGCAAGACGGGAGAAGGCGTTGAAACGCTGGTAGATATGATCATGCGTGATTTCTTATTTACTCATTCGTTACAGGCGACACAATGACCTCTACCTGCTCGCAGAGAATCATTGGTGAAGCATATAAACGGGTTAGCGAGCTTGGTATCAATGCGCCGGAACTCGCCCTGTTTCAGGATGAACCTCCTCAGATGGCAAGCGGTGATATAGGTAAAAGCGGCTATCTGCGATTGGGGTTTGCCCGGCGTGGCGACCGCAGTATTCTGGCCTGCATGGAACGCCGGGTTCCTTATTTGGTGCAACGGGCGCTGTATTGGGATGAGGCACTGCCGCAGATGCCGTGTGTATTTATGATCTCCACATCGGGATGTATATTGCAGGGGGATCGGCTGGCGCTCGACATTCATGTTGCACAGGATGCATTTGGTCATGTCACCACTCAATCGGCTACGAAGATTCATTCAATGGTGAATAACTATGCGGCGCAGGCGCAAACTATTCAGATAGAGCAGGGCGGCTATTTGGAAATGATGCCCGATCCGGTTATACCTCATAGTGGCTCGCGGTTTATTACTGATACCCAGATAACCATTCATCCAACTGCCACGTTAATTTATTCCGAGATAATCATGTCTGGCCGCAAATACCATCTAGCTGATCAGGGGTTTAAATTTGACGTTTATTCATCACGGATTACGGCAACGGATTTCGAAGACAAAATATTATTTGCTGAACGTTATGTATTGGAGCCTAAAAAACAACCGTTGAATAGTGTAGGAGTGATGGGGCCATTTCATGTGTTTGGTAACGTGATCTTACTCACACCTCTGGTTCACCATGACCGTATTCTGGCGCGCATCACGCCTCAATACGATGCTGAAACCGGCATAGCCAGTGGCGCCAGTCGCTTACCTAATCAATGCGGTCTAATCTTCAAAATGTTGGGAAAAGAAACTCATCAAGTTAAAGCGGGTATTCGTCTTTTCTGGCGCATAGCACGCGAGGAGATCCTTGGCGTTACATTGCCTGAACCGTTTATCTGGCGTTAAAACGCTTTTCAATAAAACCCAGGACAGAAAATCTGTTCCGGGTTTTAGCAAAATGAATACTTTTTTGTTACTGTTGCTCTTTAGCCACTTTGACAGGACATGCAAAACCATCAGGTTTGATAGCCAAAAGGTCACATTTTAGATGGTCTATCACATGTTCTACGGTGTTCCCCAGAAAAGCAGCAGACAACCCTGTTCTGCCCAAGATACCAAAAACGACAATACCGGCGTTCATCTCATCACACATTTCAGGAATAACACTCTCCGGTAACCCTTCATGGATATGAGTGTATTTCTCATCAATGCAGAATTTCTGGCGAAGCTCTTTCATTGAGATAAGATGCTGACCACGCAGCGCATGGTTATAAACGCTTGGGTCGAAATCCGGTAGTTCAATAGCAATATTCAGCGGTGCGACAGGATAAGCGCTGACCAAATGAATTTCGGGATCCGGCATTATCTGGCGTGCCAGCGCTTGGGTTTCCCTGACCAGTTTTAGGTTCAGTTCATGATGGTACGATTCTTCATTAGATAAATTAACCGCAACCAGAATAGAGCCCTGATCCGGCCATATCTGATCTTTTACCATCCATACCGGGCATGGGCATTTGCGTAGTAACTGCCAGTCAAGCGGGGTGAAAATCAGGGAGCCCAGCTTGTCATGCTTATGCGTCATCTTCAGAAGCAAATCGTGTTCACCTGTAATGACTTCCTGGATAATGGCTTCATAAGGCCGATTGTGCCATACCACTTTTATCTCAATATCAATACCGGCTTTCAGATAGTAGTGCGCTTGTTGTTTAAGCCAGGCGGTGCGCTGGCTGGTAACACCTTTGCGCATAGCACTGGCCTCTTCAGGGGAGAGCAAGGTTGTCATTTCATAGGAGAGATCATAAATAGGTAAGAAAGCTTTAATCCGGCCACCGCTACGTTGCACTATATAAACTGCACGTCTTAATGCCGGCTGATCGTCCTGACTTGGATCAATTGCAACTAAAAGGTTTTGATAGTTTGCCATAAATAGTACCCTCATAGAGGCTAGACAAAATACGCTTCAATACTAAAGATAAACCAATATAGGCAAACCGAACAGGTCAGAGGATAACCAGATCAAAAAATTAAAATGATCTGGTTTTAAGATCAGGTAACTGAAACAGATTTTTTCCCGACTAAGTCGGCCAATTTATCCATATCTTCAATAGTGATGTATTTACCTTTTACGCCAAGAGTATTATTTTTCTGGAAGCGCCCAAGCAGACGACTAATGGTTTCAACAGTCAGACCAAGGTAATTACCAATATCACTGCGAGTCATGGTTAAACGGAATTCTCTTGGTGAGAAACCACGTTGAGCGAAACGACGGGAGAGATTATAGATAAATGCAGCTAATCGCTCTTCAGCGTTTTTCTTGGACAACAACAATATCATTTCTTGGTCGCCTTTAATTTCCCCGCTCATCAGGCGCATCATTTGCTGGCGAAGATTAGGCATTTTACCGGACAGGTCATCCAGTGTTTCAAACGGAATTTCACAAACCATCGATGTTTCCAGGGCTTGAGCAAAACTTGGATGCTGAGTATTAAGGATAGCGTCAAAACCCACTAAATCCCCTGCAAGATGGAAACCTGTGATCTGTTCATCACCTTCTTCAGTGATGGTGTAGCTTTTAATAGTTCCAGAACGGATAGCATAAAGAGATTTCAACTCATCTCCTGCTTTAAATAAAGTTTGCCCTTTCTGGATAGGTTTCTTACGCTCAATGATATTATCGAGCTGGTCAAGCTCGTGCTCATTCAGGGTGAAAGGGATGCACAGCTGGCTAATGCTGCAATCCTGGCAGTGGATCGCACAACCACCAGACTGGATTCGACGAATAACACGTTTTTCCTGGATCATATGGTATGCTCGTTGAAATATTGATATAGCTCAACTTTATCATCTATTGATGATTCTGGTAAGAACTATAATAGCTTTCTGCGATTTATTCGGAGAAATATAATTACCTTTATCTTGATTATAAGAAATTATTACATGGTATAAAGTGGATGTTCCGTCATTGTCATAGCAAGACTATATCAGTATCCGTTACCGAGGAAAACAAGATATTGTGATATTAGGCAACGTGCTGAGATTTTTTCATTAATGTTTGTGACATTATCGACAATATGCGACCAATAACATTGTATTTTTACATTTCTTGCGGTCACAATTGATGACAGAGAAAATAATATGTTCGTGTAATTATTAACTTTTCGATAAATAATTCACAGTGAGTGTTTAAGGTGCGCTGAACTTGAGTCTGATAATCTTTTTTATGTTGCAAAATAGCTGATAAATAATATTTTCATATGGTTTATTTTTTTATAAACTTCTTATGGAATTAAATAATGAATAGTATTTTTTATTTATCTTGTGTTAATGATAAAAATAAAATTTTTATCATGTTTCTTGGTGCTTAAAATATTAATGCAGAAAAAATAATGTTTATTGAATTATTAAGTTTACATTACTAAATAATGATATTAATGAAGGAGATATTATATGTCTTATGTAACAAACATTAAAAATATTGTGAATGGAACTACCAATAAAATTGTTATTTTGAATGGTGAAAAAAATAATGAGCGTATTGAAATTTTAAGTGGCTTGAGTTGGCAAGGGGATTTATGGGTCCCATGGATTGGTCATCAAGGCGAGGATTGGAAGGCAATTAAGATATTTGTAGAAGGTGGATATGATGTCATTTACCTTTACCAAGATTACCATCATCCTGCTCATAAAAGTGCAATTAAGTATAGTGTCGGTGGACTGGTTTATGGTTTTGCAAAGGAAATCCCGGGAAATAATCGAGGTGGAGGAGATAAAGTCTTATTTATCTCTATTGTATTATCTCAAGAGAATGGACTCCCTATTGTTGGGCTTGAAATGGCATAATTAAGGGATAATCTGTCAGTTTGAGAAAGAGGTGGGCTTAGCTGGATTTGGGATAATATTTCCTAGCTAAGTCCACTTTATTCTATTTTTTGCTGATTGTGTTTTCCAGACTCATCTTTTCAGACAAAATTTATCCCGGCAGATCCCAGGCCCAGTAAGTTGATTTTCAACTGATCACCGGCATTAACCGGTACCATTGCGGCAAGGGAACCTGAGAGAATAATTTCTCCCTGGAGTAGTGTCGTATCCAGCATTCCCAGCATATTCGCCAACCAGGCAACGGCGTTAGCCGGATGCCCTAGTACGGCGGCACCTATGCCAGTATCAATCAGTTTTCCGTTCTTTTTCAGTGTCATAGTAACGGAAGACAAATCAATTTCTGATGGCAGGCGGGTACCGTTGCCAATGACAAATAAACCTGATGAGGCATTATCAGCAACGGTATCCGTGATTTTTATTTTCCAATCACGAATACGTGAATCGACAATTTCGATACAGGGCACGACATAATCTGTTGCTTGCAGTACATCTTTTGCAGTAATACCTGGACCGCGCAAGTTGTGTTTCAAGATAAAGCCAATTTCACCTTCAGCCTTTGGAGCAATTAACTGTTTAATAGGCACAGTGGCGTTATTTTCGTAATACATATCTGAGGTGAGAATGCCAAAGTCTGGCTGATCTACGTCTAATATATCCATCACTGCCTGGCTGGTAATGCCAATTTTCTTACCGACAATTCGTTCATTGGTTGTTTCCAGACGGAGGGAAATGACTTTTTGCTGGATAAGATAAGCATCGTGTAGTGTCAGTTTTGGATATTCATCAGAAATCGGAGTGATAGCCTGATTATTCCGCCATGATTGAAACAATTTTTCGCCAAGATAGTTTATTACGTTATTCATTGGTTGTTGCTCCTGATCAGGCGACAAAAGTGATATTCCAGGAGGAATATCACTCGTCTGTAAGCGACATTATTTGTTGCCGTTTAGCAGAAAATCGATATGAATTCGATTGAACGTGTCTGGATCCTCATATTGAGGCCAGTGACCACATTTTTCCATCACGACAAAACGGCTGTTTTTGATAAGTCCGGCAAGCTTCTGGCCCACGGAAACCGCGGCAGTTGGATCATGAGTTGTCCATAGCACCAGAGTTTCGGCCCGAATCTTTGCCAGCTCATCTTCGGTCAGAAGATTACGCAGGCGGGTATCCATGTCTTGCAGGCACATAATGTTTTCCATTGCAGGTAACATCTCTGGCTGACGATAAATTGCAAAGCGGGATTCAACCAGGTCTTCTGTCACCATAGCAGGATCTTCCATCAGGAATTCAAGGCGTTTGCGGGTAGCTTCCAGATCCGGGTTTTTCACTGCATTCAGGCTCAGAGTGCGTAAGCGTTCCATCACATTTGGATCGGCAATCATACCTCCTGCGGTATTCAGCACCAGACGGTGAATATATCGCGGATATTTTGCCGCAAAGCGGGCGGCGACCCATCCACCTAAAGATTCACCGGAAAGGTGAATTTTCTTCAGATTTAATGTTTCGATAAAATCCCGCAAGTGTTCTGCATAATCGATAATTTCATAAGAGCGGACCGGCTTATCCGTGAAACCATGTCCTAACATATCAATTGCCAGTACGCGAAAATGTGCAGCATGAGGCAGAACATTTCGCATATAGGCTTCCAGATGACCACCAATACCGTGCAAGAAAATCAGGGTTTCAGGGCCTCTGCCAGCTTCAAGTACGCGGGTTTTTATCCCTTTTACATCAATATGGTATAAATGAACTTCACCACCAGCAATTGCTGACCAAAGCGATCGTAACTCAGGTTGTACAGGTTTATATTGACGGTTTGTTGTTGACATAATAATATTTTCCTTACTTGTTTCAGGTTAATTTAATGTTAATATAACGATAGCGAGCAATATTAACTAATACTTAATACGTCTAATCTGAAATGTAAAAACGATAATGCTTACTTTCTATAGATATTTATTCTCAACAATATCTATTAAATGTGATAATAATTCTGATGTATAGTCTTTTCGCCATGCCATTATTAACTCTATTGTCGGTGAGTATCCTGATAATGGCCGACAAACAACAGCATCTGTCATGATACTGGTAATATAGAATGGTACTATTGCACATCCTAAATTCAGGCTAACCATGTTTAAAATTAATAACATATTGTTAGCTGTTTGAATGATGTTCGGAGAGACATTATGTTCAGCAAAATAATTTTCTATAATCTGTTGTAATATACCGGACTGTGTTGGATCAGGAATAATAAAGTTCTCACCATGCAAGTCGTCGACTGAAATTTTCTCACAATACCGTAGTCTATGATTAGCTGGCATCAGTACTACCAATGGTTCATTAAGAATAACTTTAAAATCAATATAATCACTCTTTATTGGCGAGCGCATGAAAGCAACATCAATGTCACCTTGTAGTAATTTCTCTTCTTGCCCTGGATTAAATAAACTAATAAGTTCTACTTTAGCTTCAGGATGAGAAAGTCGAAATACTGGGATAACTTCAGGTAATACCTTAACTTCTGCTGATGGGACAAATCCAATGGTAAGCACAATTTGTTCTTGTGCTGCTTTGCGTGCCATTTTTTTTGCTTTTTCCGCATTATCAAGAATAATCCTAGCCTGTTGGAAGAAAACTTCCCCGGCTTTGGTTAAAGAGACTCTGCGTTTATTTCTTTCTAATAATGTAGATCCAATATAGTCTTCTAAATCTTTTATTTGCTGGCTTAATGAAGGTTGCGCGGTATGCAATTTTTTTGCGGCTCTAGTAAAGTTTAATTCTTCTGCTACTGCAATAAAGTATCGTAAGTGTCTTAATTCCATTGCCGTTTCCTCTACATATCGAAAAAAAGTCTCAATTTAAACAAACAATGTATTTCACAAATTATTAATCTATTAATAGCATTCATTTTGCATGTTGGCAAAAAGTCAACTTTTCTTTTACATGAGGATCAATAATATGACATTGAGCAAAAACTCAGAGATTTACCGCCTGATTGATGCCCGAGCCGGTCGTGTAACTCCTCAGATTTATATTGACCCCGGGCTCTATCAATTAGAGCTCGAAAGAATATTTGGCCGTTGTTGGCTCTTTTTGGCTCATCACAGTCAAATCCCGCGTCCGGGAGATTTTTTTAATACTTATATGGGAGAGGACAGTGTTGTTGTTGTCCGGCAGAAAGATGGTTCCGTTAAAGCTTTTCTAAATCAATGTCGTCACCGTTCAATGCGGGTTTGTTACGCGGATAGTGGTAATACCCGTGCGTTTACTTGTCCTTACCACGGTTGGTCATACGGTGTTGATGGGCGATTAGTTGACGTCCCATTGGAGTCGTGCGCCTATCCACACGGGCTTTGCAAAGAGAAATGGGGACTTCAGGAAGTGCCGTGTGTGGAAAGTTATAAGGGGTTGATTTTCGGTAACTGGGATACGACAGCCCCCTCCTTGATTGATTATCTTGGTGATATGGCTTGGTATCTTGATGGCGTACTTGACCGTCGCGAGGGAGGAACAGAAGTTATCGGCGGTGTGCAAAAGTGGGTCATCAACTGTAACTGGAAATTACCTGCTGAACAGTTTGCCGGTGATCAATACCACGCTTTATTTAGTCATGCCTCTGCTGTACAGGTTTTAGCTGTAAAGGAGGGCGACAATAAAAAAGCGTTGGGTGCCGATCAGACTTCCCGGCCGGTCTGGGAAACGGCAAAGGATGCGGTGCAATTTGCTCAAAATGGTCACGGTAGTGGATTTTTCCTGACTGAAAAACCTGATGCCAATGTCTGGGTTGATGGCGCCGTCGCCCGTTACTACCGTGAAACCTACGCCGAAGCAGAGCAGCGCCTGGGGAAAGTCAGGGCGCTGCGTCTTGCAGGTCACAATAATATTTTCCCAACACTCTCCTGGCTTAACGGTACAGCAACGATGCGAGTATGGCATCCACGCGGACCAGACCAGGTGGAAGTATGGGCATTTTGCATTGCAGATAAAGCGGCTTCTCCAGAGGTAAAAGAGGCTTTTGAAAATAGTGCAACCCGAGCATTTGGTCCGGCAGGTTTTCTCGAGCAGGATGATTCAGAAAATTGGGTGGAAATCCAGAAGGTACTCAGAGGCTACAAAGCCCGTAACAGCCCGTTGTGTATGGAAATGAGGCTGGGACAAGAAAGAGTGCGGGATGATGGTATTCCAGGCGTGACCAACTATGTTTTTTCCGAAACCGTTGCCCGTGGCATGTATCAACGTTGGGCTGACTTACTGACCAGTGAAACCTGGGATGAGATAGAGGAAAAAAGCCGGGCTTATCAGCAGGAGTTGGTCAAATGAAAGAATTAATCGTCAATCAGGAAAAGCGAGTATCGCCAGAGCTGCATTATGAAATAAGTCAGTTTTTGTATTACGAAGTAGCGTTACTGGATGACTGGAAATTTCGTGACTGGCTTGAGCTGTTATCAGAAGATCTTAGTTATACCATGCGCACCATTGTTAATGCCCAAACCCGCGACCGCCGCAAAAGTATCCAGCCTCCAACCACTTGGTTATTCAATGATAATAAATTTCAGCTTGAACGCCGGATTGCCCGGTTAGAAACCGGTATGGCTTGGGCAGAAGAGCCGCCATCCCGCACTCGTCATCTACTAACGAACCTAGTGATTACTGAAACAGATTTGCCAGACCAATTTCATGTTCAGTCCAATTATCTGCTGTACCGCTCACAAAAAGAGAAAGATGAAGCTTTTTATGTCGGTAAGCGGCTGGATTGTGTTCGCCGCAATCTGAATACGGGTAGTTGTCTGGTTTGCAGACGTGAAATTACTTTGGATCAGGCCGTCTTAACTTTCCATAACTTGAGTGTCTTATTCTGATGAGCCGGTTATTTGCATGTACTGTTGAAGAATTGCCCGATGGAGAAGCACGTAAGGTGGAATACACACCGGATATTGCGTTGTTTCACTATAACGGCGAATTCTTTGCTGTTGGTGACCGGTGCAGTCACGGTAATGCTTCTATATCCGAAGGGTATCTGGAAGACAATGCGACAGTTGAGTGTCCACTGCATACGGCCAGTTTTTGTCTTAGAACCGGGAAGGCGCTTTGTCTTCCTGCGACAGATCCATTGAAGACATATCCTGTTGTTGTTGAAGATGGAAAAATTTATATCACTGTTTCGGAGGAGCAATAATGAGTTGGATTAAAGATCAAGTCATTTTATTAACAGGTGGTGGCTCCGGTTTAGGTTTGGCTTTAGTAGAACGTTTCATTGCGGAAGGCGCCAAAGTTGGCGTATTAGAGTTATCTGCGGAAAAAGCGACAGCTCTGGCCCATTGTTTTGGCAAAGATATCTGTGTTATTCAGGGGAATGTCACCTCTTTTGCAGACAATGAGCGGGCAGTTGCTGAAACTGTCCGGTATTTTGGTAAATTGGATTGCTTTGTCGGTAATGCCGGGCTTTGGGATCACAAAACCAGCCTGCTTGACGCGTCAGCAGAACAGATTGACAAAGGATTTGATGAACTGATGGGTGTTAACCTGAAAGGGTACATTCTGGGGGCTAAAGCGGCATTACCTGCGTTAACAGCATCAGAAGGCAGCATGATTTTTACGTTGTCGGGTTCATCATGGTTTTCTGGCGGCGGCGGTGTATTGTATACCGCCAGCAAGCATGGCGCCGTTGGGATGGTACGCCAGTTGGCGTATGAACTGGCGCCGGTTATCAGAGTGAATGGTGTCGCACCGTGTGGTATGCCGAGTGATCTCCGTGGCCCGGCCACATTATCCCAGCAGGATAAATGCATCACAGACAGTCTGCCTCTGGAAAGTATTGGCGCAGCTTTACCTTTGCAATTCACGCCTCAGCCGGAAGATTTCACCGGCCCATATGTCATGCTAGCTTCCCGTGCAAACAACCGTACCTTAACCGGTGTCATGATAACGGCTGACGCTGGATTAAGTATTCGCGGAGTTCGCCGGATCACTGCGGGTGTCATGTCACCGAATAAAAAGGGGAATTCAGATGACCATTAAATTGATCTGTACTTCACATACACCTTTGATGGATTTTTGTTCTCCACCTGGAACGACAGAAAAGCACGTTCGGCAGGTTTTTCAACAATTGGCTGAACAAGTGAAAGAATATGATCCAGAATTGATAGTGATTTTCGCACCTGACCATTTTAATGGTTTTTTTTATGACCTGATGCCGGCATTTTGTGTTGGGGTCAGAGCGAATGCCGTGGGGGACTGGGATATTGGCAACGGTCCACTCAATGTTCCTGAAAACACCGCGAAGGATCTCATTTCTGCTTTATACGACACTGGTATTGATGTAGCCCAATCCTGGCGTATGCAGGCTGATCATGGTTTTGTTCAACCATTGATGTTGCTTTGCCAGGATTTACAGCGCTATCCAACTATCCCAGTCTTTATTAACTGTGCAGCCAGTCCATTACCGACATGTTGCCGTACCGTTGCGCTTGGTCGTGCGATTGGACAATTCTTGTTTAAAACAGATCAGCGGGTATTGTTGTTGGGTTCTGGTGGTTTATCACATGATCCACCGATATCGCAGATTGGACAGGTTTCGCCGGAAGTTGAAGAGGGCTTGATTGCCGGGAGAAACCCGACACAAGAAGTGCGTCAAAGACGGCAAAGCCGGGTAATTGCGGTTGGAGAATCGTTGGCGCGTGGTGAAAATGTCGTTGCTCCATTGAACCCTCTGTGGGATGAAGAACTGCTGAGTATTTTTTGCAGTGGCGATATACGGCGTCTTTCTTCATTAACAAATGGCGGGATCGCTATTCAGGGTGGTAAGGGTGGGCAGGAAATCCGCTGCTGGATTGCCGCTTTTGCCGCGCTTTCTGTTTATGGTGAATATAAAGCCCAACGGCACTATTACCAACCTATTAAGGAATGGCTGGCTGGAATGGCAATGGTCAGTGCTCAACCTGTGAATCAGATAGGAGCGTAATATGCGGGATCAGACTTTTATTATTGTCGGAGCAGGACAAGCGGGGGCAATGGCCGCCGCAACTTTAAGGCAGCAACAGTTTGATGGCGATATTGTTTTAATTGGCAAAGAATATCATGCACCTTATGAGCGGCCTATTTTATCAAAAGAGTATTTAATGAACCCGGAAGAAGAACCGAAGTATTTGTTCTCCGAAGATTTCTATCTGAAAAACCGGATAGATTTACGCATGGGTCAGCCGGTCAGTCGTATTATTCCCGCAGGGCATTGTGTCGTTTTGGAAAATGGCGATAAGTTCAGGTATGACAAACTCCTGCTCACCATGGGCGCAAGAGCCAGACGGTTTCCGCTGCTCGATCGGCTGGGTGAAAATATTTACACCCTGAGAACATTGGATGATGCGCAACGTTTACGCCAGGCGGTGAAAAAAGGTAAACGGGTTTTGATTGTCGGCGGGGGTGTTATTGGTCTGGAGCTGGCGGCAACCTCCTGTGAAATGGGCGCGAATGTGACGGTTATTGAACAGGCGGATAACATCATGGGGCGTTGCGCGCCTCCGTTGTTGCAGGATTATCTTTTAAATCGCCATCAGGAAAAAGGGGTGCAATTTTTCCTTGATACCAAGATTGTTTCCGCACAAAGGCGAGGGCATGAGTTAGTTCTTATGCTGAACACCGGAGAAAAAGCGATCGGAGATATTATTATTTATGGTATCGGTGCGGAATTCAGGGACAGACTTGCTGCTGATGCCGGTTTGGTTACTAATGGTGGTATCGTCATTGATAACTGTTGTCAGACGTCTGAACCGGATATTTTTGCTGCCGGGGATGTTTGCCTTCAGAGAGAGCCTTTAACGGGGGATCTCCAGCGTCGTGAAACTTGGGAAAATGCTAACCGCCAGGCAACTATCGCTGCACATGCAATGATGGGATTGGAGCCCCCACAGCCGGGTGCTCCGTGGTTCTGGACAGATCAGTGGGGCATTAATATCCAGATGGTCGGCAAAATGCAGGCTGAGAAATGGCATATTCAAGGTGACTTGCAATCAGATAAAGCTGTTTTGTTGGGTACAGAAAATGAAATCTTAGTGGGCGCTGTTGCGATTAATCAGGGAAGGGAAATGCGGAATTTACGGAAATTACTGGCTAATTCAACGGTGGCTTCGGTGTAAGCGTACAAACTCCAAGTTCTAATGGCAACGTTCAAATATCTTATCCAGCTTGCTACAATCATGGTATGCATGGTATGCAAAGCTGGATACTCTTTTTCGGACTCCGTGGGCAGAAAGGAAACTCAGTCCGAATTGTGCAATTAAATTTATGAATCGGACTGAGTTTTTATTAGTGGTTCAAAGCACTACAATTTTTGACTTCAAATTGCAGAGAAACAGCAGATGATTATTTAATGTTCGATAATATAAAGATCTTTCGATGATACAAAACCTAGCGGGCTGATATAATATCCACCAATATAAGGTTTTACTAGTCTGGCGCTGACATAGTAATAAATAGGAATTGATGGCACATCACTTGTAAGAATATCTTGTGCTTGCTGAAAATATTTCATATCGTTTGTTGTTTTGGCCTTTTGCATCAGATCATCGTAAATATCATTACTATATAATGAAGTATTATTAGAGCTGTTAGTCACAAAATTATTTAAAAAAGAGGCTGGATGATCGTAATCAGCTATCCACGCATGTCTCACCAAATCAAAATTATTTTGATGCATTGTATCTAACATTGTTTTCCATTCTTGATTTTGTAAGACAGCATCCGCGCCCAGATTTTTCTTCCACATTGAGGAAACTGCGATAGCAATTCTTTTGTGATCCTCTGATGTATTGTAAAGAAGATTGAATTTCAATGGATTATTTCTGTTATAACCGGCTTCCTTCAATAACTGTCTGGCTTTTTCAATCCTTTTTGCCAGCGGCAATGATGCATAATCAGGTTGTTTTAAATTCATTCCTCCGGTATTCGGTGGAGTATTATTATAAGCGGCTTTTTGACCTTGACCTAACACCTTATCTGAGATGATGGTTTTATCTAAAGCCAAATTTAATGCCTGTCTGACTCTGATATCATTAAAAGGCGCTTTTTGGGTATTAAATTCGTAATAATAAACACCTAATTTAGGTGAAATGTGAACTTGGCTACCTAACTTAGTTTTTAAGGAGTTAAATGAAACTGATGGGATACTTTTTGTTATGTCTATTTCCCCTGCTAAATAACGGTTCACCACCGCTGTATCTGATGTGACGGCAAGATAGGTGATTTTATTAATAACGGTATGTGCATTATCCCAATATTGTGGATTTCTGATACCAATGACTTTCTCATTGACGATCCATTCAGCCAGTTTAAACGGGCCACTACCGACAAACACATTCGGTTGAGTCCATTTCTCACCATATTTTTCAACCGCTTTTTGACTGATAGGCACCATAACCGGATGTGCCGCCATCTGTAAGAAATAGGATAGCGGCTGCTCTAATGTCACTTCTACTGTCATATCATCCAGTGCTTTGACACCTAATGTATCGGTTTTTTTCTTTCCGGCAAGAATATCTTTGGCATTGGTTATATACATGTTTTCAATATAGCTGCCATATGGAGATGCCATTTGAGGATCAATTAAACGCCGCCAACTAAAAACCACATCATGGGCAGTAATAGGAGAACCATCAGACCATTTTATTCCTTTTCTTAAATGAAATAGCCAGACTTTATTATCTTTGGTCTCCCAACTGACGGCTAAATCGGGATTCAACTTACCATCAATGCCTGTGTCAATTAATCCACTAAAGAAATCATGAATAATATCAAATTCAACATCGCTTTCAACTTTATGGACATCAAGAGACGCAGGTTCTGAACCATTATGAAGAACAATATCCTGATTAATCGCCAATTGTGTACCAGGTGGAATAATTGCTGCATGAGATAATGTTAAGCTTCCAAATATAATTCCTGTGAATAAAGATATATTCTTTATTGTCTTTTTCATCGTGTTTTCTCCAATAAGACTTCGTTTTTTAATATTGATATTGCAAATTGAGCAATATCTGATATTGGCTCTATTGTAAATAATCCTGCCGTGGAATAGCCTGCTGAATCTTTTCTTCCCGGAGGCAGACCAGATTAAATCCGTTGGTTTGCTTATATTACCCAGTCGGTAAAATCTGAAATCCTCGATCCTTCTCACAGATTGGCATATTTCCCTGAACAAAAGTATAGAAAGTTATATCTATGTATATAATCATAATTTTGTTTTTACTTTTTTATTACAAAATTATCAGTGATGTAACCATTGAATATATTAAATCATAAGTTATATTTTATGTTATCCCATCCATCAGGAGGTAACCATGGCGGTACCCATGCTCAGGCATTTCATTAATGGTCAGTATGTTGAATCTAAAGATTCCGAATATTTTGATTTGGTAAGCCCGGTCACTGGTGAAGTCTATATGCGTTCTCCTAACGCGACTGTGGAAGATGTTGATGAAGCTTATGCCGCAGCTAAAGAGGCGTTCAAGATCTGGGGGCGCAGCACACCATCAGCACGTCAGCGGGCGTTGCTGGCATTAGCCGATGCGGTGGAAAAAAACGCTGAATGTCTGATCGAAGCGCAAAGCCGCAATACGGGGCAGCTCAAACATCTGATTGCTTCCGAGGAAGTTGCGACGTCAGTGGATCATATTCGTTTCTTCGCCGGCGCCGCCCGTTTTCTGGAAGGAAAAGCTACTGCTGAATATCTTCCTGATATGACGACCAGCATCCGGCGTGAACCACTGGGCGTGGTGGGGCAAGTTACTCCGTGGAACTACCCGCTGATGATGGCAGTATGGAAGATAGCGCCTGCGCTGGCAGCGGGCAATACTGTGGTACTCAAACCGAGCGATACCACGCCGGAAAGTACTCTGTTGCTGGCTGAACTGGCCGCTCCGTTCTTCCCGGCAGGTGCATTCAACGTGGTGTTGGGTAATGCCAGCGCAGGCGCTCTGGTCGTTTCACACAAGACGCCCGCTATGGTTTCCATCACTGGTTCCGTGCGTGCAGGTTTGCAGGTTGCCTCTTCGGCGGCGGCTAATCTCACCAGAGCACATTTGGAGCTAGGCGGCAAAGCGCCGGTGGTTGTTTTCGCCGATGCAGATATGGACAAAGCGGTGGAAACCATTGCGACCGCAGGGTACTTCAACGCGGGTCAGGATTGTACGTCAGCTTCGCGTGTGCTGGTGCATGAATCTGTTTACGATACCTTCGTCGCCAAACTGGTGGCGGCAGCTAAAGCCACCCGCTTTGGCTATCCGGAAGATGAAGAGGCGCTGTATGGGCCGCTCAATAATGTTCGTCAGCTGGAGCAGGTCAAAGGGTTCATTGCGCGTCTGCCCGCTCATGCCCGCATCGAAATAGGAGGCCGTCAGGCCGAACGTTCGGGTTATTACTTTGAACCTACGGTCATTACCGGTCTGGAACAGCATGACGAAGCAATCCAGGCCGAGATTTTCGGCCCGGTCATCACGGTGCAGAAGTTCTGCGATGAACAGGATGCTATAGAGAAAGCTAACGACGTGAAATACGGATTGGCTTCCAGTGTCTGGACTCGCGACCATGGCCGTGCGTTGCGTCTGTCACGTGAACTCGATTCCGGTACCGTCTGGATTAACACCCATATTCCTCTTACGGCGGAGGCCCCGCATGGCGGTTTCAAAAGCTCAGGATATGGTAAAGATCTATCAGTTTATGGCTTTGATGAATATACGCGTATCAAACATGTGATGAGTTCCAACGACTGACATAGGACATCCGTAATGATTCAGAATAGATCTCCGCGCGACTTGGTGTCGCGTGCGCACTACGAGCTGTTTACTGACCGTGATGTAGGGGCGCTTGAGCGTTATTTTGCGCCGCATTTCATCGAACATTCCCCGTTGGTCAAAGATGGTCTTGCCGGATTGAGTGAGCTGGTCCGGACACATCCTGAACTGCATCACGAAACGTATCGTGTATTGCAAGATGGTGATTTGGTTGCCATTCATGGTCGTTTTACGGGATTAGACGACCGGCCGCTGGTCGGTTTCGATCTATACCGGGTTGCCGACGGCTTAATCGTAGAGCACTGGGACGGTCTGATGCCGCAGGCTGCACCCAACGCCAGTGCCCGAACTCAGTTAGACGGCCCGACTGAAACAGGTCATGGTCATGACCGGGAGAAGAATCGCGAGCTGGTGGTTAACTTTTTTACACGTACCCTAATCGAGGGTTACTACGAAGAGTTTGGGAACTACACCAATGGTGAATTGTTTCGCCAGCACAGCCCCGATATTCCCGATGGTACGGCGGCGGTTATCTCGTTTCTTAAGCAACTCAGGGATGAAGGGCAGGATCTGTATTACGCTAAAATTCACCGTACGGTAGCCGATGGGCAATTTGTTCTGACCCATTCGGAGGGGAGTATCGCCGGAGCGCGTCACAGCTTCTTCGAGCTATGGCGCATTGAGAACGGCAAAGTGGCTGAACTTTGGGATGCTGTTACCCCGATACCGGAGGATGAGAAAGCGCTGCATCGCCACGGTATTTTTTAGCAAAAACCGCTGTAAATCCTCGTCGAATGCGAACGGGGAGAACCGAATCACATCGGGCGTCTGCCTGTTGAAGCCCGCTATTTCAGATTGCTGAGGAGTTTTCATTTATGACTGAATCTATGTTAGCGAAAGGTCTGGCGGGTGGTTTGCCGCTGGCGGCTGTAACGGGACGTGCAGAGTTGATGGACGCTGTAGTGGTTGGTGGTCTGGGGGGAACCTATGGTGGTAACAAAATAACGTTTTTGACGAAGCGCTCAATATTCTGGAGTCTGTGCTGCTCGATCTGACTGAACAGTAGGTAGAACCTGCTGCCTCACAAGAGGGGACAACAATGCACTGGTATTTAAATGTATTAAAAAACTATGCATGCTTCAGGGGTCGAGCCGAACGTAAGGAGTTCTGGTATTTTGTTCTGTTCCAGATCTTGGCTGTATTTATTATCTCTTTCCTTGAAAGCTACTTTGCCGTTGCCAATCCTGAAATTTATATGGGCTGGTTCAGCGCTGTCTATCTGCTGCTCACATTTTTGCCCGCGCTAGCAGTGAATGCCCGTCGCCTGCATGACATCAATTGCAGCGCTTGGTGGTTACTGCTGCATCTCATACCGTTTATCGGCACTGTTATCCTGCTGATTCTAGCCGGTCTGAAAGGGAGCGCCGGCGGCAATAAATACAGCTCAGAGAGCCGGATTCATTCACAGTGAAACGCTCCGGACCAGGCCAGCGGGTGATTTCAAGATCATGAAAGGAGTGCTGAAATGACAATGAACAGAAGAGATTTTATCTCTACCGCCGCGACGCTCGCGGGGGTCGGAGTGCTTTCATCCGTACTTCCCAACTTATCCCTGCTCGCCCGGACCTTAACCACGGCCGATGCTCCTGCCATCAATGTTGATAAGCTCCGGCCGATACTATTGGAGGATGCGCAGCATAGAGCCAGCCGGTTGGGGTTGGATCCGCGTATCTGGAATTGGCATAAAGAGGCTGCTGTTGACGCCATGCCAGCCAACTATTATGAAGCTTCTTTGGCTGACTGGTCAGCTTTTGGAAGCCTGCCTGGAGACCAGAACTGCGAGGTTGTGGTCATCGGTGGTGGGTTGCTGGGCGCTTCCACGGCATTGCATCTTGCTGAAGCGGGCGTGGACGTGATTCTGGTTGAAAAGGATAATATTGGTTCAGGCGCTTCTGGCCGCAACGGGGGACAGATGACCCCCGGGCTTGCGCGCTGGGAAGCTGAAACCATGCTGGAGAAATTTTCATCCGATGAGGCTAAACGCTTGTGGCGTTTTGCATCGGTTGAAGCGATGAATCTCGTGGATGAACTCCGTGAGCGTTACAGTTTCGAATGTGACCGCAAATATGGTCATATTACTGTTGCGGTGCACGCAGGCCACATGGGGCCGCTGGTGGCTAATGCCGATGCTCGGCGCCGGATGGGAGATACGGCGATGACGGTTATCGGACCGTACGAGTTGAAGGAAGAGTATGTGCGTTCTGGCATCTACCATGGAGCAAATATCGACAGTATCGGCGGGCAAGTCCAGCCTCTGGCGCTGTTGCGTGGCTTGGTTTATGGTTTCGCCAGACTGGGTGGGCGAATCTATGACAGTACCAAAGTGAAGAGTATCAGACAGGATGCTGGCGGCACAGTCGTAGAAACTGAGCGGGGGGCTATCAAGGCGAGCAAAGCCGTGGTTCTGGGTGTACATGTCTCAACGGGGGAGTTTATCTCCAGCCCTTCCACTACGGTGCCTTTTTTCACCTACGTGGCGGTAACGCCGCCGTTGCCAGTAGATGTAAAAGAGCTGATCCCATCAGATCTGCCGGTCTACGATACACAGTTACAGATCGACTACTATCGTGCGGTGCGTAACAATCGCCTGCTGTTCGGTGGCCAGGGTACTGGCAACTCCTGGTCACCGCGTGATGTGAACAACTATTTGCTTGAGCGTATCAGAACCGTGTTCCCGCAGCTGGAAAAAAACGAACTGGAATATTCCTGGGGCGGGATCAGTGATCTGACCCTGAACGGCGCCATCGACGCCCGCAAGAGCGGCGACAGCGTACCCGTGTATATGGTACATGGCTGGAGCGGCCATGGAGTGGCGCAGACGGTGCGCATTGGCAAAGCGATCAGCGATGATTTTACCGGACGTAACGACGACTTTACTATGCTTACCCGCATTGACCACGCGAGCATCCCGCTGGGTTCCTATCTCTCTCCGGTAGCCATTCCGTTGGCTAAGGGTATTCTGGGAGTGATAAGCACGTTTAATCCGGCAGAGATGGTTTCGTTCTGAGCTAAGGTAGGCATCAAGCGCTAACTGGCATTGCTGGACAATCAGTTTCTGATGAATATGTTATTTCTGGCTATGCCAGCACGGGCACTTGCCGAACACGCCTTCGCCTGATGGGTCGTTATGTCAAAGCACTTTCGGTGACAGCGTCCTTTGAAACCAGCTCGTGGATCACATCAAAATAATAAAATCTTGTGTACATACAGGATGTCAGTTGATGATTTGCTTATTTTGCGATGCCTAAAAACAAGGCCAAACAGCGATCTACCTGCTGCATCGTCGCGTAATCCAGTTTACCAAATACTGCTCCGGCTTTTTCTTTCGGGAGAGTCATTGCCTTATCAATCATGACCTGTGATAGTTTTTCAAGATTTGTTTCAAGGAAAGGTCTCCTCGCTTCACTCCCAGTCTCCTGAATCAGCCAATTCATTCATCGCACCTTCTAATAGTGCATCTGTTTCCTTGTCTTGCATTGCTGTAGCCAGATGGCTTTGACGCCGGCACTCTTCTTTAAAATGAGGAAGGCGTGTATCAGGCACCCATATTTGAACGGGCCTTAATCCTGACTTTCTAAGCTGTTGTCTGTGTTTTTTTACACGATCTGCAACCTTATTCATCTTTCATCCTCGTGACATGTAACCATGCTCACAATATAACCAAAAAAACGTTACATGCAACACTTTGTGTGCATCACTTTTTTATTCGCACATGGGGATAATCTTACCGTATATTATTTTAATATTGATATCGATGCTTACAATAATTTTTCGGTAGGTGAATATTTTGCGCTTGTCTTAATTGAATTACACAGTTTTCCAGTTATTTTTTAGGAATGTGGCAATTATGAAGCAATTTGGGTAAATAATTAGCGGCAATCCAATTATGGCTGTATACTGTAAAAAAGAGATAATAAACAAGGTGAGGCTATTTAGCCAAGTAGATTAATTAAGAGATGAGGCGCAATTATGACTAATATTTATATAAACAAATATGCTCCAAATAGTATCGTTGCGAAACTCCCATTGGCATCTGATAAAAAAATAGAAAAATGGAATGCGGAGAATTTGGATTTTCGCATTTGGACCCCGGGATTTATATGGTTGGATGGTCAAAAAATTTCAGAGTTTCACAACTTATTTTGTTTTCCAGGTGTTACAAATCTTTATCTTGCATTCACGTTTAAAGCACAGTTTCTCACTCCATTAAGCTCAACAGCAGAAATGTCAAGGGCGCAGCCAATTCAAGATTGGTTTTTCAATAATGGTGCATATATTGAGAATGGTTTTGATAATTTCGGCATATATTCCTGTGATACGGGGAGTGGAGAATACAGTGTAAATCTCATTGATCCCTGTTTCTATCTTATAAAGAATGGTGAATTGAGTTATAGTGATAAGAATTCCGCTTTCCCAAACCTTGTTCTTCGGGTGAAGAATAAAGTCACTTCAAATTTTCTGGCAAATTTAATTCCTACAGATTTCAAAATTATTATTAATTAGTTTCATTCTATATTGAAACCCTCTCTCGGGTGGCTGACCTGAGTCAATACACCCAAAAGAGGATTCACCTTATAAACTGGTTTCCTTAACTATTTCATTTTCCCTCTCTTTTTCCAGCATAATCAGCAATTCAAGCATACTGATAATATCTTTAGATACTTCGCGGGCCTTGCTATGTGATAAGGCAAGATCAGGGAATTTATTCATGAATGCGCTGATATTTAACTTTCTATTCGGATTGTTGTTCAATGAGGCTATCAACTGGGACAGGCAATCTCTTGCCCGGAGTAAATTTTGCTCCAGATAGGGTAAATATTCTTGATAAGTATGCAGCAATTTTTCTAATTTTTTTGTTTTCAGATTACCACCCGCATGTGGGCCCGGTTTCATGTTAGCCATTGCTCGAAATGTATCTTTTCCTTTGTGATAAATACCACGGGGATCCAGTCCCGCCGCCGCAGTCAAACTCAAAGCTAATTTTGAGCTAACGGGTATTGAACCATATTGCAGCATGGAGCTGAAAGTACCGGCTGTCCAGTTACTAACCCCTTCGGTTATAGCGCTGGTCATCACATCAGGCGTGTTTGCTAGTGCAGTATCCAGCACAAAATCCTGCGCATATTCTTTATTCACATAGGTACGATATAGCTCATGTAGCCTGGGGTAGCCGCTTAATTTATCCTGTAATTTCCCCATTACCTCACGTTCAATATCTTTAGTCGTATTGTTGGCACAAGTCGGATATAGCTGGGTATGAACACCTGTTCTTGACGTAATGGGCTTTGCCAACTCACCACCAAGGCTTCCCGCTGCCGCACTGGCGAGAAAAGAGATAGCAGGACCGCCTGGAGCCGCAGCAGCGCCAGCTAACCCTGCACTTATTGAGGCGGGAACTGAGCGTATCATTGTGTCTTTAATTTCCACCAGTGCATTTCGCCCCATTTTATTCAACAGCTTTTGCGGTGAGCTAAGACGATACAACTGCTTTTGCAGTGCATGTACATTCTGTCCCGCCATGACCATTGATTTATTTAGCATATCAAATTCATATGCCAGTTTTATTTCCTCTTTGGTGAAACCTTCAAATCTGGAGTTTCCCATATTAACTTTTCCTTTAAATAAGAATGATTTTCTTCTGATCAGATAATATTCCCACGTTTTTTAGCGCTTCGTGAAAAAAATAAATAAATTTTTGACAAATCAGATAGTGGAGCGTATTGACTGGCAGGCGAGAATATAACGTAAAATTCCGGTAAACAGAGGGCGACAATAAGGTTAAGCGAATTTCAATCCAAGTAGATAGTAATATTACTGTGGATAGTAATCCGCCATTAATTATGGATAAAATTGTTGCTTTAGATTATTTTGCCTCAGGGAGTTTAGCGAGCTTAATCCCCAGAAATAGGGCTAAAAGGGTGAGAATGGTAATAAATAAAACAACGCCGTTCCAGCCCCATTGCAGCCAGAATATGCCGCCAAAGGTACCCGCTACACTTGAGCCGGCATAATAACAGAAGAGATAGAGAGATGACGCCTGTGCTTTAGCCCGACGAGCACGACGTCCAACCCAACTGCTGGCGACAGCGTGTGCGGCAAAGAAACCGGAAGTGAGTATGACCATCCCAATCATAATCATCACAGTAGAGGGCAGCATGGTAATAAGAGTACCCGTTAGCATCATACTAATCGTCACTATCAGCATTTTCCCTAGTCCATATTGACTTGTTAATCCACCTACTTTAGATGCGCTGTATGTACCAGCCAAATAGATAATGGATAACATACCGACAGTCGATTGACTAAAATGATAGGGTGAGTCTAATAAACGATAACTGATATAATTAAACATCGTAATAAAACCACCCATGAGCAGAAATGCTTCAGAAAATAATAATGGCAACCCTTTATCACGAAAATGTAATCTCAGATTTATCAATAAAGATCTAGGTTTGAGGGAACTTGGCTGAAAACGATGGGATTCAGGTAACATACGACAAAACATAATTGCAGCAATTGAGGCAAATAAGCCTAATACGATGACAGAAACCCGCCATGAGAAATGATCAGTTATCACACCTGATATTAATCGCCCACTCATTCCGCCAATAGAATTACCGCTGATATAAAGTCCCATTGATAAAGCAACAAAATTAGGATGAATTTCCTCACTAAGGTAAGTCATTGCAACGGCGGCTACGCCACTGAGAGATAAGCCAACCAGAGCGCGCGCAATCAGAATTCCATGCCAACTGGTCATAAATGCACTGAGTAAAGTGAAAAATGCAGCGGCAGATAGCGCGGTTACCATAACATTTTTACGGCCAATGGCATCAGACAAAGGGCCGGTTATCAATAACCCCAGCGCCAGCATTCCAGTCGAAAGCGATAAAGATAAGCTGCTGGTGGCCGGAGAAACACCAAAATCTTCCGATAATATAGGTAAAATGGGTTGAACAAAGTAGAGTAGGGCAAATGTTGCTAATCCTATGGTAAAGAGTGACAACGTCACTCTGATATATAAAGGATCTGTTTTCTGAATATAATTTCTCTTAATTTGTTGAGCATCTTGGACAAGATGATTATCGGGAGTTGGATTTTCGCCGATGCTACGGGTGGTGCTCACATGAATTCCTTACTTAACTCATAATAAGTAACTTGCATTTTAATGTAGATCAAGCATATGAATTGCAAAATATTTTGTCTAATATATTAATCATTAATAATGATATTTATTAGATCTCAAAGGTGATTATGGCTATTGAATTACGGCACTTACGTTACTTTGTTGCAGTTGCAGAGGAATTACATTTTGGTCATGCAGCAGAGCGGCTTAATATCTCACAACCTCCGTTAAGCCAACAAATTCAGTCACTTGAAAATAGTATAAACGCACAGTTATTAGAACGTAATAATCGGAATGTGAGATTAACTCCGGCAGGTAACATGTTTCTGGAGGAATCTTATCAGATTCTGGCTCAGGTTGATGCCGCAGCGACAAAAGCCGCAAGAATGCAAAAAGGAGAATTAGGTGAAATATCTATCGGTTTCACCTCTACAACACCTTTTATGCATAAGGTCACTTTGAGTTTACGGCAATTCCGCGAACGATACCCGGAGGTATCTATTCATATGCATCAAATGAATACCAAGCGTCAGATTGCTCCGCTGCTGACTGGACGGTTAGATATTGGCATCATGCGTAATACGCAATTACCGGATAATCTTGAGCATCGGCTATTATTCCGTGAATCTTTTATGCTGGCTGTTTATGATGGACACCCTTTATTAGAATATGCTCCGCAGGGAATAAAGCTCGAAATGTTGGCGGGCCATCCACTGGTATTTTTTGAACGCGAAGTTGGAACTGCTTTGTATGATGAAATCATTACTTTACTTGCCCAGGCAGGTGTGACGCCGATGATTTCACAGGAAGCTGGTGAGGCAATGACTATTCTTGGTCTTGTCTCTGCTGGTCTCGGGATCAGCGTTGTGACTGAATCTTTTACCCGCCTGAAAGTCGATGGCGTTCAGTATATTCCGTTAGCTGATAACCGATCTTTCTCTGAGGTTTGGTTAGTCAATCATAAAAGCCGACCGGTATCAGCTGCAGCAAACAGACTGACAAAACTACTCATATCTAATATTCTGGATGAGAAGCATGAGTAAGAATCAGCTAAATTTCGTGTTTAATATCACATATTGATTGAAAGAATGATACCTTTTGCCTAAAACATCGACATAATTAGCCGACAATTATTTTGAAGTGCAAATTAATTAAAGAGCAAAAGGGTGAGTATGGATGGACAACCGGGTCATATTGATCATATAAAACAGACTAATATTGGTGCTGTTTATCGCTTAATTGATCAATATGGCCCAATTTCCCGTATTGAGCTATCTAAAAAAGCACAACTTGCTCCTGCCAGTATTACTAAGATTGTTCGTGAATTGGTCGATACGCACTTAGTGATGGAAACAGAATTTTTGGATTTGGGATTCAGAGGACGCCCAGCGACCGGACTGAAACTTGATTCTAAAAGCTGGCATTTTTTATGTGTCAGTATTGGCCTAGGGAATTTAATTCTGGGCCTACGTGATCTAAGCAGCAAATTAATTGTTGAAGATGTCTTACCATTACCTGCCAGCAATAAAAAGTCCTTTTTGGACTGTATTACTGATGAAATTGACGCATTTTTCGGCCGTTATCAATCCTGCCTTGAGCGTCTGACAGCCATTAGCATTACGGTAAATGCGATTGTTGATCCGACTAAAGGTTTAATCCGTAATCTTCCTTATTATCAGGTTCAAGAATTGTCAATAGGGGAATATCTGCATCGTCGTACCGGATTACCCGTATTTCTCCAACATGAAATCACAGCCTGGACGATAGCTGAATCATTATATGGCGCAGCGAAAAATTGTAAGAATATTATTCAGATTGTTATTGATGAAAATGTTGGAGTCGGCGTTATCATTGCAGGACAAACATTACATGCAGGCAATGGCAGTGTTATGGAAATAGGGCATATTCAGGTTGAACTTGATGGTGAACGTTGCGATTGCGGGAACCTGGGCTGTTTGGAGACAGTTGCAGGTATCAATCACATTTTATCCAGAGCAAAGCAGCAATTAATAACGGTACCAGATTCTTTACTTAACTGTGAACCACTAACTGTTGGATCATTCTGTCAGGCGGCGAATAAAGGTGATACTCTAGCAATAGATATTATTCGTGATATAGGGGTAAAAATTGGTCATATTGTCGCAATTATGGTGAATTTATTTAACCCGGAAAAAATTCTGATTGGCTCTCCACTTAATGCTTCACAGCAAATTTTATATCCTGTCATTAATGAGTGTATTCAACGACATGCTTTGCCTGCTTATAGTGAACAGGTTAAGTTGGTTGCAACAGAATTCAATAACTCAGGAACATTATCTGCGGTGTCATCAGTTAAAAAGGCTTTATATGATGGTTCATTATTAGTCAATTTAATGAAAGGATAGTAGATCTGATAAACGTTCTCTGGTAGTAATATTTGCTTTATATAAATTTTTTGTTACTCAATTTACGAAATAATTAAACAAAACATTGAGCTAACGCAATCTCCCTTATAGCCGTACCCTCTAAACTTAAGTGCTCATTAACCGGATTTTATCCGTCATTATGGAAAACAGAATTTATGTTAACTCGCCTATTTGTTACGGGGACAGATACCAATATAGGTAAAACAGTTGTTACCCGTGCCTTATTACAAGCTTTTAATCGTGACGGAGCAACGGCCGTAGGTTATAAACCTATAGCCACCGAAGGGTATGAAACAGAAGAAGGAATGCGTAATCGAGATGGTATAATTTTGCAAAAATCCTCTCCCGTTCAATTTAAATATGAAGAAATTAACCCCGTTATCTGGAAAAATAGTTACTGTGAAGAAAACCAGGTTGATTTCGATCAGATGAAACAAGGATTAAATAATCTTAGCAATAAGGCAGATTGTGTTATTATTGAAGGTAACGACGGTTGGCGTGTGTTGCTGAATGATGAAACTTTTTATTTTGATTGGGTGATTCGGGAAAAAATTCCAGTCATTTTGGTAGTAGGCATTCAACCTGGCTGTGTAAATCACTCAATTTTAACCGCGCAGGCGATCATAAATGATGGGTTGCAATTAATTGGGTGGGTAGCAAATAGAGTTAATCCAGGTATATCTCATTATGCGAAAATTATGGATAGGTTACGTTGTTATATTAATGCACCACAGTTAGGTGAAATTCCTTATATTTTACGTCCGGAAGAAAAAGATCTATCCTGCTATCTGGATATTTCCACTCTATTAAAACAAGTTGCAAAATAATCATGGGCTGACATACCCGCCTGACTGGTGAGATTAACAGGTGATGGCTGGTTAAATAAAGGTCGAAGAAGTACAGATTCGACCTTTATTTAGGTTGGAAAGTATTTGCGTAATATTTTCTCTGAATTCCGCGCATCCCCAGAAAAACAATAAGGGTTTATTTTGTGACTGACGACGGGGTTGTAGATTGACTCCCTTGCCGGGTATACATAATCTTTTTGGTATTATTTTCACAATGACCAACGATCTTACTACCGGCTTGTTCGGTTTGGTCATTAGGAATAATTTCCAATTTAAAGCTAGATTCCGGCACACCATTATGGATAATTTTCTGCACAATCTGTTCTTTTACGCTTTCGCATGAAGCTTGTGCAGCAAGCGTAAATGGAGACACAGTAACGATCAACGCACTGAATAAAAGTGCTTTTTTCATCTTCATTATTATCACCTTATATTACGGTCTGATAGGCATACCAGTATTGCTGTCCAGGCAACGTTCGGTATTGGGTTCCCAATAAGCATTGATATTGGTACTTTTCATACATGCGTCGCGAGCATCAATCGCTTTATCGAACTTATCAAATTCCTTCTCAGCACGTTTATTAACTTTGGTACGAAGATTCTTGGTCTCATCCCATTGCTCTTTACTTTGACGGGCTGCTTCTTTACTTAGCGCAGTATCTCCGTTGCCATTTACTGTGACGCAGGTTCCCCCGGAAGAGCAGGTTGCCGCCAGTGCCGGTGCTTGCCATAACAAAGGAATTGCCAGTGCGATAGCAGGTATAGCTTTTAATATCAAAGAATTACAAAAATTCATCTTTTATCCTCTTGAAAGAGTGGAGCCAAATTCGATGGCGCAATAAGAAATTATCAGATAGATAAATTATAAGATAA
The DNA here is from genome assembly GCF_040256935.1 of Photorhabdus viridis. Taxonomy (NCBI): domain Bacteria; kingdom Pseudomonadati; phylum Pseudomonadota; class Gammaproteobacteria; order Enterobacterales; family Morganellaceae; genus Photorhabdus; species Photorhabdus viridis. Next base: position 86,088 of record NZ_JBEJZY010000001.1, on the reverse strand, counting down.
CATGAAGATGTTCAACAAATTATCAAGAAGAATGTGATTATATATTTCTATGCACGCTAAGCCCGGCAAACGACTGACAAACCGGCATCATTTCCAATGTATTAATGTTGACATGGGCAGGTAAGTTAGCAACCCAAAAAACAGCCTCTGCGACATCTCCGGCTGTTAGTGCCTGAGTTCCATCGTAGGTTTTATTCACTTTGTTATTGTCACCTTTAAAGCGGACTAAAGAAAATTCGGTACCGCCAACTAAACCAGGTTCTATATTAGTGACACGGATATTTTTTCCCTGTAAGTCTGCCCGTAAGCCCAGACTAAACTGTTTGACGAAAGCTTTAGTCGCGCTATAAACATTCCCACCTGAATATGGCCAATTCGCAGCGGTAGAACCGATATTAATAATATGCCCATGATTTCTTTCCACCATTTCAGGCAGTAGGGCACGGGTCATATTCACAACGCCTTTAGCATTGGTATCAATCATTATTTCCCAGTCACTTTGGTTAGCCAGATACGCGGGTTCTAATCCAAGCGCCAAACCTGCGTTATTAACTAAAACATCAATATTACAAAGTGACTCTGGCAATTGTTGAATAACCTGGTTGATAGCAGCCTGATCAGTGATATCAAGTTGAACAGCGTAAAAATCATCACCCAGTTCAATTTTTAATTTTTCTAATCGTGCTTTACGGCGGCCAGCTCCAATAACTTTAGCGCCATTTTGAATGAATTTTCGGGTGATCGCTTCACCAAAACCTGATGTTGCTCCTGTTACAAAGATAATCATGCAAAACCCCTTGTTCACTAATACTGTTTTTATTGCAGTAAATGGGGTTCTGCATTTTTAGTCAAGAGATCATTGAAAATTTTCAGTCATTTTCTTTTTACTCTTCCAGAATAATCTCTGGCAGTGGGAGTTGATCATTAATAATGGCATCTGCAATTCGGATTATATCCTCATCTAATACGCGATCGGTTATCAGAGGAGGGCTGATTTCACGTATTGCATGGTAAAATTTCGCTGTTTCAGGTGCAATTTGACTAATATTGCCACGGAGATAAATTGCCTGACAAACGACCAAAATTGTCATTGATACGATATTGCGTAATTTCTGCTCCATATCTAAAACATCTTGTGCAGCATGTAATCCCAAACTGACAATATCTTGGTTATATTGCTCTGTAGCGAGGGTATGAATACCAGATGCAGCACAATCATGGCGTATTGCAGCAACTAAAGCGGTTTGAGAAAGCTGGACACCTTTAAAACCTTGATACATGCCGGGAGTTGGGCTAAGTGAATTGGGTAACCCACGGGAAAAACGGTTATCCATCATAAGTGCCACAATTGCATGGAGGTGATTGGCAACTAAAGCGATATCCAGTTTCAATGCATCCATTGTCCGGGCGACATATTGTCCCATAAAGTTCCCGCCATGCAAAACATCGCCATTTTCTGGATCTACCAGTGGGTTATCATTCGCAGAGATAACTTCCCGCTCTAATATTTTTCGGGCTGAGGCTAAAGATTCCGGCACTATACCTAATATTTGTGGCGCACAGCGAATTGAATAAACTTCCTGTAAGGTATCATTTAGTTGGGTAATTTCTTGGTGACGACAAACTTTATTTGCCTGTTCTTTAATCCCGGATAATAAATTAATCTGAGTCGAATCGGCCAATAGATTACGTAATGCACTTGCCACTGCTTTTTGGCCAGGATGATTTTTTACTTGCTGAATTCGGGCATCATAATGTTCATGAGATGCAAGTAATGCCTCAACAGCCAAGGCAATGGCAGAGATTGATGCTTTAAATAGTTTTTCCAGTTTGATAACGGCAACCGCGCTGATACCTGACATGACTCGAGTGCCATTAATGAGGGCAAGACCTTCTTTTGCCTGTAATGATAATGGCGTCAATCCTGCATGTTTAATTGCTTCAGCCGCGCTAATTTCTTTTCCCATATAATAAACTTTACCAATGCCACATAATGCGCGTGCAATATAAGATAAGGGAATCAAATCACCGCTTGCACCCACTGAGCCATAGCGAGGAACCAGAGGAACAATATCATGATTAATATGATCGGCTATCGTTTGAGCGACAATTGGCCTGGTTGCAGACCAACCTTTGCAAACGGAAAGTAACATAGTAAATTGTGACGCTTTAATACAAGTTTTGGACATAAAGTCCCCAGTGCCGGCAGAAAGAAAAATCAACAGATTTTTCTGATGCTCTGAGATTTTATCAAATGGCACAACTAAATTAGCATTTCCGCCAAACCCCGTATTAATCCCGTATATAACCTCTCCAGAATTTAATTTTTCCTCTAATTTTTCACGACCACGGCTCAAAAGATCAATGATATCCTTTGATATTTCTACTTTTTTTTGTTTTATAGCAATATTATAGATGTCTTCCAGAGAGATAACGTTATTATTATTAATAATAATAGTTGGCTGAACATCTTTAGCTTTCATTTTAATCTCCATATATAAGAGTGATAATAATAAATTAAAGAAACAAATATCCTTAATGATACAATTTAGTATAGATATAAAATAAAAAAATAGTCACTTGAAAGTAAAATCAAAATAAATTAATCGTAAAAATTAATTTACAAAAATTCATTAATATTATGGATTATAACAATAAAGATATAATATATTTTCAATTTAAGATTATTGCTTTTAGTTTTACCTCATTATAATAAATAGATGATAATGTACAATTTGTTGACATAAAATTAAGTTGATCATTGACAATCAAACAAATAGCAATTATTTGTTTTCCTAAGAATACAAGCTAGAATGTAATTGTATTACCACGCGAAGTAAAATGATTTAAATGTTCATCGAAGAATAAATTGATATCTAGTCGAGGTGATTTTATGTCAAAAATAATCAAGACAGATTCTCTTAGTGAACAATCTTATAAAATAGATAATTTCAATCCATCAACTGAAACAATAAATTTCAGTTACACATCGGGGAGAATTGCATTACCTGTTTATAATAAGTATGACACGCGAAATAAGCCTAAAGTTTTTGGCTATTATACAGATTGGTCGCAATATGACGGCAGATTACAAGGAAATCAAGATCTCGCCAGTCGTGGTAGAGGAATAGATTTACAGCACCTTTTAGATAATCCTTTTGCGTATGATAAATTAGTTATTGGTTTCTGTGGAATATTAGGTGATGAGGGTGAAAAGAAGCAGCAAATTAAAGAACAAGCACCATTATTTTCCCGTACCAATAACGGTGAGGTCACATTTACAGATGCTTGGGGTGATTGCCAGTCTTATCAGAATTGTACTTATTCTGGCTGGCAAGATATCCAAATGCCAAGGGATTTCGAGCAATCTAAAAGTATGGGCGTATTAGGTGGATTGGCTAAGATTCAACAGGCTGCAAAAGCCCAGGGCCATGATCTTATTATGTCGTTCAGTGTCGGTGGTTGGACCATGAGTAATGGTTTTTATAATATGGTCAGAGACAAAACACTGAAATCCTATTTCTGTTCGAGTCTGGTTGATATATTTCGACGTTTCCCTATGTTTACCGAAATTGATATTGACTGGGAATACCCAGGTGTTGCCGGAAATGACGGTAATATTTATGCTCCAGATGATGGCGATTATTATGTTAGTTTAATTAGAGACTTAACTGCTGCTTTTAAAGAAGCGGGGCGCTCGGATGTAAAAATAAGTATAGCCTGTTCCGCAGTGCCAGAAAAAATGGAGAAATCAAAAATACCAGAATTATTAAAGGTTGGACTATATGGTATTAACGTTATGACCTATGATTTCTTTGGTACTCCGTGGGCCGAAAAACTGATGCATCACACGAATCTTCGTGATTATTCTGGAGGTGAAAATAGTGTAGAAAAAGCAGTTGAATATTTACTGAGTATCGGTGTTCCTGCATCTGCAATTAATATTGGTTATGCTGCATACTCACGTAATGCCAGAAATGCGGTTGTTGATAGTTATTCTCCATTATCCGGCAGTTATGATCCGGGTTATATTCCGAAAAAGGAGCCAAAGATTACGACAACCGGCTCATTTGAATCAGGAACAACAGAATGGTACGACACTATATATAATTATCTGGATTTGGAAAATGAAAGGGGGAGAAATAATTTTGATTTTTATACTGATGATATAGCAGAGGCTGATTATCTCTATAATAAGGAGAGCAAGTTGTTCATTTCTATTGATACTCCTCGTTCTGTTAAAGCTAAGGCTCAATATGTATTGGAAAAGAGTCTGGGGGGAATATTTACATGGACTGCGGATCAAGACCGTGGCTTATTAGTCAATGCAGCTAGGGAAGGTCTTGGTTGTGAGTTAATCACGAAAAAGATAGATATGACACCATTCTACTTCAAAGGCTTCAATGTTGATCCGGGTGATCAAGGTAAGGGCGGTGATTACCCGGCATGGGATGCAAACAAGGAATATAAGGCGGGTGATCGAGTCAGTTGGAAAGACCAAAACTGGGAAGCTAAGTGGTGGAATAGGGGCACAGCACCAGATGACGCTGGAACATCTGATGCTTATCCTTGGGTTAAAATTTCATAATTAGTTAAATGAAGCCATCAGTATGATATATGTACTGATGGCTGATTATTTACCTTTATTTCTTCCTTAGTGCTTTCGACCTAAATGCCGTTATTTTAACGGCGGAATGGCAAAATGTTCTACAGCGTTTTGTGTGCTGCGCAGCGAAATCCCAACGATCTCATTAGTATATGTGCGCATCTGTTGTTCATAATTTGAAATTGCCTTGACTAATTCTTCATGCCCGGACGCTACGCGGGTAAGTGTTTGTGTGAGTAAAAGCGCATCTCGCAGCGCTATGTTCGCTCCTGCGCCGGCCATTGGCGTCATAGCATCCCCAAGTAATGTGATAGGGTTGGATCGCCACGGTGGAAGATAGGGCATACTGCGTAAAGGTATCAGAGACACATTTTCCATATCACTCTGTTTAACCAGCGCATGCAGGTTTGGACCCCATGAAATCATGCGGGACCGAACTAGATTGCAGAGAGCTTCAGCAGAAAAATCAGTCACATTATCAGGAAAACTATCTGTTGCTGCTACGTAGGCCCATACTATGAAATTATCGATTTCTGCCAAAGTAGCTTCTACATGGGTATCAACTGGAGCACGCCACATAGAAATAAACAGCCAGTCCGGGCTTTTCGGTATGATACTGTTGGGTGATCCATCCAGGAAATAAGGAGATAACCCTGCTGACCAAGATTACGCCTGTATCGCTTCTCTCTGTAAAAACATAATGAGTTTTCTGCTGACACTGGGTATGCCGCTAACGGAGTGTTCGTTGCTGTATACTCGTATATTGATGAATAAGAAGAGTAATTTTGACGACCGGTTTGCCTCCTGGGCTGAAAAGATCAATGTCAGATCACAGCGATATACCGTCAGCCTTATTATGGAAAACGATAAACTCTACGACATGCTGCAACAGGCTGGCGATGAAACCATTTTCAATGGTTGCCGATATGTCCCTTTTATCAGTAGTAAAGGAGGGGTACGTTCAGCGAGAGCAGAAATAGAGGTTCAGGCCGTTTCCGTTCTTGCAGCCAGAATTATGGCCGACTTTGTAATCAAGGACTCCCTCGATGTTGTGGCATATATGCTTGGACGAGGGCAAATCAACACGCATAACGCATTTTTGGTCAGGGATGAAGAAGGAAAAGAGATTGAAATTCCGGGATTCAGCAATGAAATCCTTACCAACAGTGACAGGCTGACATTGAGTGAGTTCGGCCATTTTATGTCGGCAATAGACTTGGTTGAAACTACATAAGTGATCTGCCAGTCCAGCAACGCCTGACTCGCGGTAACGGTTGACGAGCCGTTGTACCTGACGCTCAGTCAGATTTAACTGACCGGCATGCATCATGCCTCCTGAGTCGTTTTTCACAAATTGCCTGAATGATGTTTAACCCGGTTATTGGTGCTACACCATGTTTCAATGCAGTTTTAAAGTGTCACCTTGACCTGAAAGATAGAAGTGTCTCATAAGCAAACACCTGTATTTGAATGCATCCGTATCCCGTTGTCTCCGTTTTCTCAGTTACAACCATAAATCTAGTCAGAGCTCTGAAACGATGGTGATTACACTTTATCAAAATCACCGACATCACTGCCAAAAACATTCCAGAGAGATTTTGTTGATGTGATCTCAACCGGTGGCGGTTTCGTGACTGGATTAGTATGGAGTTCTGAGGCATCGATCATTGCCTAACCTACTAACCTTTTTTGTCTAGGTGCTTGCGCGTTTCCTAGAAAACATGCACAATCAACCTTGTTACTTTCATCACCCTATAAGGAGTGAATCATGCAAAGCATGACCATTGAGCAGCTACGCGCCGCAAGCGATGCCGGCGGCGTGGAAGGTGTGACCCTGAAAGGGCAGGGCGGAACCTTCCTTGTGCAGATCGCAACCCGTAGCGGTGCCGCCGCTTTGCTGGCGAAGGCCCGCAGCCAGGAGCCGCGCCGTTTCGGCAACCCCATTGCCGCCCTGAACGTGTTGCGCGACGTAGGCATCACCATCGGCCAGTTCGACGCCAGTGAGTGGAACCCGGACGAGAAAGAAGAAACTGCCGGCAATCGTGGCCGGGCCGAGGCAATGCGCAAGGCCCACCAAGCCGCCGCCTACTCGGAGTGGCTGGCCGCCGAGATTCAGGATGCTATCGACGACCCGCGCCCGAATCTTTCACACGATGAGGTTATGGCCGAGATGGACGCCGATATTGCCGCCTTGGCCGCCGAACACAAGCCCGCCAAAAGGAAGCGCGCTTGAGCGCGGCTGGCTGATTTATGGCGAAGGCAAAGACCCCTTACCGCATCGAGTGGCGACCGAAGGCCCGCGAGGATTTGCGCGCCATTGTTCGATACATAGGCAAAGACAACCCGACCAGGGCGCGCAGCTTCGGTCAGGAGCTACGCGACAAGACCTTGCCGCTTGCGCAGCACCCGGAGCTTGGCCACACCGGGCGGCCCGGCCTGCCGGATTATGTGCGCGAGCTGGTCGCGCATCGGAACTACATTATTTTTTATCGCGTGCTGGACGAGGCGCGCACCGTCGAAATTTTGCGAGTGAAACACGCGGCGCAGCAAACGCCGTGACATGGTGACAGCGGATCTCCCTGCAGGAGATGGAGAGCGTAAAAAAGTGTGGGGCATGGATTCGATGAGAGCTGGATATTACAACTTTGCTGTTACAACAATGGTGCGCATAATGTATATTATGTTAAATAGTTAAGGCGTACACTTTAATGCCTTGACCGTTTCATCATAACTGTGAGTTTCGATAAAGTTTGAATTTTCCATTTCTTAATTCTCGTGCTAATCAACCCCTTCGCTCCCACGCCATTACAGCCTGTTCATCACTAGTAGTCAGCGCGGCATGTATTGTTTTGAATGGTAACAGTAAGGATAGACGGGCATCCAATAGCGAAACAGCACCATAGCTGGCATACCATTCGGCAACACGTTCATTCTTGGCATCAATCAACAATGCTACGCCGCCTGCCTGAGCAGCTACCAACAAGCAACGCCGCCCAGCTGCAAGCAATAACTGACCACCGAGTCCTTGACTCTGTACTGAAAGATCTACAGCCAGACGGGCAAGCCGAAATACCGGCACATCATGTCGAGCTAGGCCGCGTTTAATCACCTCTGGTGCCCATTCATAGGCAATGGAGGCGGGACTTAGGCTGTAGTAACCCAATATCTTTTCATTGTGCTCGCTAATAGCAAGGTAGGTTTTTGCCCCACCTTTTTCATGGCTCTGCCGGGCGTGTCGATATAGAAATTGATTCAATGCCCCATCTCCACAATCGAAAGCACCGCGATCATGATGTTTGCCAATGGGTTCTTCGTGCCAGATTGGTTGTTTCATGATTGTTTCGGCATGGCAAATGCTGCGGCCATTAATTTATCATTGGGGGCTGGCGGATTATCTAACAGATCCAGAACATGCAGACTGTCTCTTTCGGTCAGCGCCAGTCGCTCATTCTCGTCGATAATCTTCCGTGCTACTGACATCACATTGCGGAGCACAAACTCAGTCAAGTTGGTGTGCTGCAAAGCAGCTGCACGCATTAACAGCGACTTTTCGTCTGAGGCTATACGTAGCGACATACGGTCATTAGTTTCCACAGGGATTTGAGGCATGGTTAAGCTCTCCTAATTTGTACACACTAAAATTGTACATCAAGGTGTGCCTGTTAGCAAAGTGTACACAATGAAGGCGTACATTAATAATGTCAAATACGAACGTTTTTGAATTGGTGGAGCTTTATTGGAGTTTTTTGGTTGGGGTGCGATTTTTCTCTTGGCCGTTCCTATCTTTTGCTTTTCTTCGAAAAACTGCTTGAGGCAGTTTTGAGCGGTCATCTGTATTTCAGGAAGAGAAATAAATATCTTGGCCCAGCAAAAGCATCTGCTGAACCAAGAACTTTTAATCTAAATCGGTAACTCGTTTCTTTTCAAATCGAAGTGTCAGATTGAGTCTGAGTTAATACATTTCAGGTGATACTAAGTACATTATATTTTTTTAATATCTCTTTAACTCTATCTTTAGGAATAGAATATGAAGTATTACCATTCCTCCCAACCATTTTTTTGGCTGCAATCATAGCATTAATTATTGCTTCTTCTGTTGCATTGATTGTTGCCTCATACAAAGGATCTAGTTTGTCATTTGGCAGTATTTTTATTGTTCTTACATCTTCTCTGGAAAATACATCATTATTTGCGGTTGAAAATGCAATAAATATCTCACCACTGGTATTCCTGGCTACACCACCTACTCTTGCGAGCCCAAGCGATACTCTTTTAGCTATTTTTTCTAATTGATGAGGAGCTAATGGCGCATCTGTGGCCACCACTACTATTATGGAACCGGCATCTTTTATTTTTTTCTTGTCTCCATGATATATCGGCTTGAGATCCTTTATTTCTTTCCCAACTGGAACCCCAGAAATAATTAAGTCATCTCTATCACCAAAGTTGCCTTGAACAAGAACGCCAATAGTATATCCTCCATCTTTTTTATCTAGAATTCTTGATGAAGTACCTGTGCCTCCCTTAAACTTAAAAAGGTTCATTCCAGTTCCCCCGCCGACATTACCTTCTTCTATCGCTCCTGATTTAGCACTATTTAACGCATTATAGACATGTTCTTTCTTTACATGCATACCGTTTATATCATTCAATATTCCATCCCAAGTTTCTGCAACTACAGGTAATAACCAAAATAAATCATCTTTTAGTGGTGATGTTAGATTATTATCAATCATCCAACTAATTGTTGAGTCTCTAACAACACCAACACTGTGAGTGTTGGTTATCAATATTGGTGTTTCCAAAAAACCACTTTCTTTGACCCATTGATTGCCTGTCATATCTCCATTTCCATTTAAAGAGAATGTACTCGAAAATACGGGGCTAAATTTTTTTCCTCTTGGCAATATAGCTGTCACGCCTGTTCTTATTGGACCTTTCCCAACCTCTAGTTTTCCATCGCCTTCTATTATGGTTGAATAGCCAACTTCTACACCACTAACATCTGTAATCGCATTATATTTTCCCGTCACTCCAGAGAAAGGAATGCCTAAATCCCTTGCTCTAATCTCATTGGCTAAAGTATTAGAGGATATCATTGTCGATATAGATAAGATTATAATATTCAATATTTTCACAAATACTCCTTGTTTATCACAAGTAACGATACTTGTATATTTACCAAACTCATGATCGTTAATAAGTACGATCATGAGTTTCTTCCTTAATCCTTAGCTAATGTGATGCAATGTTTCGCCGACAGCGTCAAAGAGACGATCCAAATCTGCCCTTTCCGCGTTGAACATAGGTCCGAATTGCAACGTATCTCCGCTAAAACGTACGTAAAAACCCGCTTTCCAAAGCGCGATACTGGCATCAAAAGGACGTACGGCGGTATCACCGTTACGAGCAGCCAACTCAATTGCTCCCACCAAGCCACAGTTGCGGATGTCAATCACGTTTGGACAGTTTTTGAGGGCATGAAGAGCCGTTTCGAAATGAGGGGCAAGCTCGGCTGAACGCTGGATGAGGTGGTCTTTATCCAGCAGATCTAAAGTTGCTAACCCGGCGGCGCAGGCTACAGGGTGTGCCGAATAGGTATGACCATGACTAAATTCCACAAGGTGTTCTGGCAATGGCTGAGACATAAAGGTCTCATAAATTTCACTGCTTGCCACTACGCCTCCCAGAGGAATAGCGCCATTGGTAATTTGCTTGGCAAAGTTAAGAATATCTGGCGTCACACCAAAATATTCAGCACCGGTCCAGCGCCCCATTCGACCAAAGCCGGTAATAACCTCGTCAAAAATCAACAAAATATTATGCTGATCGCAAATTTCACGCAGACGCTGTAGATACCCTTTAGGCGGAATAATTGCACCGGCGGAACCACACGCCGGTTCGATAATAACCGCCGCGATGTTTGAAGCATCATGCAGTTCGATCAATTTGAGCATCTCATTGGCCAACTCCACACCGCCGGTTTCCGCCATGCCTGGCGTAAACGCCATATCAGTTTGTAGCGTATGGGGTAAGTGATCTACATCCATCAATTGTCCGAACATTTTGCGGTTACTACCTATTCCCCCCAAACTAGTACCAGCAACATTGACGCCATGATAGCCAAGTACACGACCAATCAGTTTGGTTTTTGCAGGCTGGCCTTTCACACGCCAGTAGGCGCGCGCCATTTTGACGGAGGTGTCTGTAGATTCAGAGCCTGAGCTGGTGAAAAAGACGTGATTAAGATCACCAGGTGTCAAATTGGCAATTTTTTCTGCCAGTTGAAACGACAAGGGATGACCGAACTGAAAGCCTGGTGAGTAATCAAGTGTGCTCAATTGAGTAGCGACTGCCTTCTGAATTTCTGTTCGGGTATGACCAGCTCCACAGGTCCAAAGACCAGACAGGCTGTCATAAATCTGGCGCCCTTTATCGTCCTTCAGCCACTGCCCTTCGGCAGCAACGATAAGACGTGGATCGCGGTGGAAATTCCGGTTAGCACTGAATGGCATCCAGTGAGATTTCAGGTTTAACGATTCAGAAAAACGGGTCTCAGACATAGTTAACTTCCTCTCACAAAAGTAAAATTTGAGTTTAGTTCAACCTCCAGTTTTTGCCAACAATAATTGCCCGATTTGTTATGTAGATATATCATGACCTAGCGTGTAATTACCTCGTAAGCTTTATTTTGCGCGCTTCCTAAAGATGAGAGACTTTTTAGATCGTGATAGTACCATTAATGCAAGTCACTGCGCTGCCACCGACAAAAATCTTACCGTCAGAGTGACTAAGCTGTAGACTTCCCTGACGGCCAAGTCTTTTACCCTGTGATGAATGAACAATTTTATCGTTAATCATAGCGATTTTGTGGTAACGCATAAATGCAGCAACACTGCCGTTTCCACTGCCACATACAGGATCTTCATTCACACCACATGAAGGCGCGAAAGAGCGCACTTCAATATCGGCTACTCCTCCTTCCCGATAGGCTCCATAGAGACAAATCCCAGTGATGTTCATTTGAATGTCGTGCTCACGCAGCTTGGTATAATCCGGTTCCGCTGCCAGAACGGCTTCTGCTCCTGTGGCATAGGCGACAATCCAGCGAGCTCCAACGTCAATAAGTGCAGGGGCCAACGTGCGATCTATCTGACAACCGAGAATGCTTTCGAGGTGATCTGTTTGCCTAGCACTGAGCGGTGTGATGGTCGGTTCTGGTAGTTCAAAGGTGATTGTTATATGACCTTCTTGTGTTTCTGTCACGTTCAGTGTAATTAATCCCGCCTCACATTCCTGAATCAGTTGTCCCCTGCTCACCTGAATTAAGCCGGCTTCAAGAAGAGCATATGCGGTACCTATCGTAGGATGACCGGCAAAAGGGAGTTCACTGCCAGGTGTAAAAATCCGTACACGGTAATCTGCTAATGGATTTTCTGCGGGGAGGACAAATGTAGTTTCTGAAAGATTGGTCCAGTTGGCAATATCCTGCATCTGTATCGGTGAGAGTTCCCTAGCATCCATGACAACGGCAACGGGATTTCCCTTGAAAGGCTGGTGAGTGAATACATCAACCTGCTTAAATGGTACGAGGGACATAAAATTTCCTTATATCGTGCCAAAGCGAAAAGTAATTTGTAAGTGTGTCAGGGAGTGATGTTAAGAACTGAAAATATGGCAAAATGTTAGTCTGATGTCAAACAATCCACCATTATTACAGCAATATCGGTCAGGCAATGCTTCTTGTGCTCAAGCATAATGGTCGCCATGGAGGATGCAATGCACGATGATAAAACTAATGGTTATGCAAAAGTGCTGTAGTCCGCCATCATGGTTCCCATGAATCTTTGTCGGAGAGTGCACGATACTTATATTGTGTTTGGTTACCGGAGAGTGGAGAGGATCTGCGAGATTTCCCTCTTTTTTTCCTCATCTTAAAATCCGTTTTTTACTATTATTAATAAGTCACCTTTGATTTTTCCCTCTCGTGACAACAGTTAATTTAAAAAAATCAGATTGATATACATCAGCTTGCAACCACTCTTGCAGGTATCTAATTATTTGGAGAAAGCAATATGTTCTCGCGTCGTGATATCTTGAAGGCATCCGCAGTTAGCGCGGCGGCAGCCAGCGTTATGGGCAGTATGATTAAATCCGCTGTTGCTGATGATCAACGTAATCTTGTCTCACCTGACAATTTATTGTCAGGAAATGCCAAAAACTTATATAAATATAAATTCACAAACAGTAAAAAACGTGTATTGGAATATGGATGGGCACGAGAAGCCACGGTAGAGCAATTCCCGATATCCGAAGGTATTGCTGGTGTTGATATGAAGCTTGAACCTGGTGGTGTACGTGAACTCCATTGGCATGCTATTGCCGCTGAATGGGCATTTATGCTTGAAGGCCATGCACGTATTACTATTATCGATCCGGAGGGCAAGTGTGAAGTGGCGGATTTTGGCCCCGGTGATGTGTGGTATTTTCCTAAAGGGCATGGTCATTCTATTCAAGCACTTGAAGATGGCGCACATTTTGTGCTGACTTTCGATGACGGGCACTTCTCAGAATTTGGAACTTTCAGTATCACTGATTGGGTGACGCATATACCGAGAGAAGTACTTGAAAAGAGCGTTAACATGCCGGCAGAGGTTTTCTCTAAAATCAAACAGGGAGAAGCTTATATCGTCGGTGGCGCTATCCCGCCAAAACTGCCCTTGCCGGTTAACGACGGAGGGCTGAATAATGCACCACTCACCCACAGGTATGAGCTCATGAAGAAAAAACCATTCTTCGAAAATGATGCAGGAAGTATTCATAAGGTGTCATCGCTGGAGTTTCCCATTTCTACAACTATTACCGGTATTATAGAGATCATCAAACCCGGCGCAGTACGCGAGTTACATTGGCATCCTAATGCCAATGAGTGGCAATACTACATTTCAGGCAAAGGACGTATGACGGTATTTGGTTCCCACGGACACGCACAAACCGAGAAATATGAACCGACCGACGTCGGTTATGTGCCGCAAGGATTTGGTCACTATATCGAGAATATTGGGAATGAGGATCTTAAGGTGCTTGTTGTGCTGGATAATGGCATCTACCAAGATATTTCACTATCCGATTGGTTAGCTAAAACGCCATCTTATCTGCTGGCGGATAATTTCAACAATCAGATTGCCGATTGGGCAGACCGTCCCAAGGATAAGTTGGTTATATCGCGCCGCAGGACTTGATATATCCCTCATCGAAGAGACAGGAAGGGCTTTACGCCCCTCCTGTAGTTTCTCCTGCTAGCTTAAGACAATGAAGCTACTGGATGACCCAGGATAGTTCGAACAAGCCATTTTTGGCTGCTCCCACCCTAGCAAAGCCCTTGACCAAGTGATCAACGCTGATCACGACCGAGGAATCTTTCAGCTTGATTTGCAAATGCCGGTGCGTTTCCGCTTGGCTACCGAACACCTTGCGCATCACCAGTGTCGTGCCATTGGTCGAATCGGTCAGCATCAGGTCATCCTCATGGCGGCTGACGAGGATTTTTTCCACATCGGTCACCGGCATGATCAAGCGGTCCAGAGCTTGGCCGGGGTCATCGTTGTCAATGACGATCGTGCGGTAATGCGACCACATCGCCTGGCTGAGGCGGTAGGTATCGTCATCAACGCCGCCATGCAGTACCACGCTGTCAACACCGACAATCAGCGGTGGGATTAGATCGTCCTGGCGATCCCCGTTCTGAAGCAACAGTGATGAACCAATGCGTTCGACACCTGTGTAATGGTTTATCTTCTGCATATCGCCATTCTTGACCCAGTACAGCGTCTGGTCCGTTGGGCTGTACACATACGCCCCCTTCTTCTCGGCAGCAACGCCAACGAAACGTAGGTTGTCCGCGGCAAGGATGCCACTAAGGAAGAACACCTGACCACTGCCGACATCGAACCAGCCTTGTTTGTCATCGCTTTGCAAGGTCAGCACGCCTTTGGCTCGCCACTGACCGGCGACTTCAGCAAGTGCCTGTGGCAGCTGGGTAAGGTTGTCCTGTTGCCAACCTTTGTCGACGGCAACCAACTGCAATTTGCCGCCATTGGTTCGCAGCAGGATCTCGCCCTTGACGGTGGTCAGACGCAGCCCGGCATCGACTTGTTCCGCCGCTTTGAGGTGCAGTTCAGGCATCAGCTCACTGGCAGCGGGAAGTTGCGCCGAGGCGTTAAGTATTTCGTCGGTACCGAACGCGGCAGCCAGCGCATCGGCAGTCATAGGTGGTTGACGATACAATTTGCCGCTAGCGGGTTCGAACAGTCGCGCGCTGGAACCATCCGCTTCAAAACCCAAGAACTGTAAATGTTTGTCTTGCAGGGAAGCCACAACCACCTGACCGTTGTGGTACCACACCGGCAGCACGCTCTTGCCGTCGGCGTCCTTGACCCCGAACACGGCCAGGGTGGTGCTGAAGCCGGTAACATCGGCCAAGTCCTTCCACCAGTGAGTATGTCTCTTGAGCCAATGTTCGTTGACCGCTGCGTAGCTAAGTTGTCCCAGTGCATCAAGCTGGGCAACACACCCATCCTCGGTGATTGCAATCAGATGACCGTTCACATTGATCACGTTAGCCAAGGCCGGCGTGGTGACCCGCAATGCGCTTGGCTGATTGGCGTCGAGTACTGCTTGTCCTGGTCCTTCCTGGCGGAACAGGGCTTTTTGCTCCTTGCTGTAGAAGAAAAATACTTCCTTGTCTCCGGGCTGCGGTATGCTTCCTACCAATACCAAGTCAGCCGGGATCTGCCAGGCGCTGCGGGTCTGCTCATGTTCTTCGAAGTGCCGGGTCTGATCCGTTGGTAGTGCCAGATTCGGCTTAATTAGCGTCCCGTCACTGGTGCGTATCCAGTAGCGGTGCGGCACGTTAGCCGCATCCACGCCGAACACCGTGACCAGCGCCGCACTGGTCGGCTTGATCAGCTGTGCACCCAGCGTATACATCGGGGTCACACGTTGGGTACTATTGCTTTCGTAGCCTTGGAGTATGGCCTTGAGTTCATCACCATGCCGACCGATACGTGCCGAAAGCTGGAGCAGCGCATCATCACCCACCACACTAACCACCTCCATTCGGTCACCGAGGATCCGATAGCTTAGCTCGGACTCTCTCTCCTTTAGCTGATAACGGCGCGCCAGGTAGACCGCATCTCCCTCCTGCCAGAACCGGCTGATATTGCCCGCATTCCGGTTGAACCATGGCTCAAACTGCGCATCGACCTGTCCGGTGGCGATGTCTACTCGCCACGCCACCGCGTTGTCGGCATCGTAGAAATAGGCATGGTCGTCAATCACTGCTCCTAGTTGGGCATGCTTAGCCTGTTCCTGGCTGGTGTCAGTGAACAGCATGCGATCCTTGGCTACATCGTAGAACGCTCTGCCGATATCTCGCCCATCGTGGCGGTAGTTCTCGACCACCACGTACTGTCCGTGTAGCTGATGTGCTTTGGCCAGTTCGCTTAGGTGCTGCTCGATTTGCTGCCGCTTACTCGCATCTACAGCCACCACTTTGGGGGGCTGGTTGGACTGGCTGGTGAAATCGACTTCGCGCACCTCACCCTTGCCGTTGACCACCGATACCAGCCGGTTCTGGGTCGAATCAAGCTTTACCACAACCCCGCCAATCTCCAGCTGGTTCTCCGACACGTTGATGCTGTCGTTGTCTAGCTGGCTGCTATCGATGATCCAGTGCGAAAACTCACTGGCGACATCGTTCGTGAGCTTAACTTTGGCGCCTTCGTTAAGGCCGATCTGATACTTGCCACCTACACCCTTGATCTCGTAATGCAAGTAGTTATGCAGCTCCTTGGGTAGTTCGGGCACCACCAGTTGCCAGTTGTGCTGATCGAGCACCACCTCGATCGGGGTGTCGACGTACTCATGACGAATTCTGCGGATCGTCTCTTCACCCGGAAAGATGTAGAAGTCGTAGTCAAACCGTTTATCTTCCTCAAGCCTGCGGATCACGTCGAAGCCTGCGTCGTGGCGTGTGGTGGCTCCAGGCAACAGCATGTATTCGTAGCTAATGTAGGACTTAGGCGTACCCGGCAAGATCACAACATTGCTGTCGCTGTGCTCAAGAGGCTGGGAGATGTCCTTGTAACCAATGCCGCTGCGCACCTCAATCGCCTGGCTACGGTCGTGAACCATTCGTGGAAAGTCACCGACCCAGAAGAAATAATTGATTTTCCCTGAACCAGTAGAGCCCGAATGGGTGCGATAGATGTACTGGCTGTCGAAGCTGATCTGGTTTTTGCTCAAATCGAGGCTTTTGACCACCGCCCCGGCAAGAGGCACCAGCACCTTGTTCTTATCGTCATAACGATAGCCGTTGTTTTTGTACGCTTTGTCGACCATGTCGAAGTAACGGCCCACCGCTTTGGCATCTTCGGCGACCGCGCCAAAGGCCTGTGCCAGTGCCGTAAAGCCCACGGCGAGACCGCCCAAGATCACCCCCCCGGCACCAAGCACCGCGCTCGCTGTCGAGGCACCGACTAACCCTGCCCCCACCCCGGCTGCGCCGGTGACGAAGCTAGCTGAATCGAACGCCAGTTGGGTACCGAACACCGCCTTCTGCACATCGTTCTCGGCATGGGCCAACTCATAGGCATCCAGACCGACCATGGCTCCGCCAAACAACAAGCCAGCGCCTTCGTTGACGGTATGGCCTAGGTTCAAAGCAAAACCCTTGAGCGAAGTTTCGGCGGCCGCCACTTCGCCGCGCAGCGCCGTGCGTACCAGCGTTGTGACCTTGACCACATCCTGCACGCCACCGTGAGCCATCTGGGCAAAGTTGAGGTAACTGTGGACCTTGAGCGCGGTGGCAAGATCAGGCGAAGCTACTCCGCTTGCCGTATCGTGACGGTTCTTGTCAGCAAACCACTGGATCAGCGTCTGGACTGCAAATCCTGAGTTCAACCCGTCCACCGGAGCGGCCTCGCCAACCCCGCCGCGAGGCCGTATCTGGCCGTGCTCTAGGGTAAAGTGCTCATTCAGCACACTTATGTGCTCATCGACGAAGCGTCGGAATTCAACAAAGGTGTTATCGTCGGTGGTCAACCAGCGGGTCTGCTCAGGTTGATCACGGTTGATGAACTGGACTTGGTAGCGACCTTCTCCCAGGTCTTCGGTTGTGGCGATGATCGGTAGCCAGTGGTTGTCTAGTTGGTGCTCTTGCGCCAGCCGGGTACTGGCGGCTTCAAACCGTGCGCCCCATTGCTCGGCGTCAAAGGTCTTCAGCGCGGCGCCCAGTTGCAAGTCTTCCATGATCCGTTCTTGTGTACTCACCGCCTGCTCGACCTGACGCCGTTGCCCGATGACACTAGCCAGTTCCTCGAACCGGGTCAGATCAGCCACGTTCAAGCCATTGCTCACGGGTACATCAGCCATCTTGCCGGTATCAATCTCAATCAGGTTAAAGGCTGGCGCCGAGTTACTGCCGAATAAGCCGTAGTGTGCGGTCAGATTACTCCCCACCAAGTGCTGTTCCATGGCTTTGGACAGGTTATTAGGGTTGTCGAAGGCAAAGATCCCGACGTTCGGATCATAGAAGTAGTAACGGCGGCCTTCGGTTGTGACAACGCTCCCTACCATCATCGAGTGATTCTGGGTATTGAGTGCGAACATTGAGGTGCGGGTCGTTGCGTCCAGTCGCGACACTATTTTGGACAAATTGAACTGGCCCAGATCCGTGGAAGCTTGTACGGCTTCAACATTGGCGTGCAGCCTGAGCAGGCTGTTCTTGAGCAGCGTGGAGCTGCCCGCTTCCGGGTCGGCGGAGGCGAAGAACAGCTTTTGCACCAGGCTGTCGATGCCAGCCTCCCCGCCACTGGCTAATGCCACGGCCATGGTCCTGACCAAAGGGTAGCAACGGCCCCCGGATTGGTCACCAACCAACGACAGATAAAAGTCCTGTGGCACCAGACGCTCGAAGACACTGCCGGCGTCATGAAAGTTCTCGCTAAACACCGCGGTCTGCTTCAGGACCTTGTCAATGTACTCGGCCTGGCTGGTTTCGGTGATGCGATCTCTCAAGGCATACTGTTGTTTGTGGGTGAATTTTTCATCAAGAAACAGGCGCTTCATCTCCACGGCCGACATTTTGTCATCTACCCCGGGGATCTTAATCTCCCGGAAGTTGTGCAAGCCATCGCCGAACCCGGCGCCCTGTGCTCCACGCTGATAGGCTTCGGAGGCCGCATAACGTTCGCCCACGCTACTGGCGTGCTCCTCGCCCTGAATGGCGGTATCGTCAATTTTTACCACCGCAGTACTGCCGTCTTTGGCCTTGATCTGCTGCCAGAGCCAGGTATTTTCGACAGCGCCCGCTTCACGCAATACCGGATCGTACTGCGTCCTGTAGTAGTCTTGTGTAAGATTGAGTTGCTTGATCTGCTGGTCGATCAAGGCCGTATCGCTTGAGGAGTGTCGTGCTTCCTGGAGCGGGTGGCGTTTGTCCTCCACCTGGTCTATATCGGTTTTGACCTTAGCCTGAACCGCTTCGCGCAACCGGGTCCATGCAGCGATTGCCGGATGCTCGGGAGAAAACGCGCCCTCTGTATAGACACCGTCGGCAACCCCTTCGACCGACACCCCAAACTGCGTCGCCACCTTCTTCAATTGTTGATGAACCTGCTCACGATAAGTGGCGAACTCGGCCTGTTTGCGCTGTACCACCTGACTACCGGCGTTCTGGATTGAGACGGACTCCGCACCATCGCGCAGTTTCAGCCAAATTTGCTGTCCGTCTCGTTGATATTCCTGGCGCTGGAACACCAGTTGCCATTTGTCATTGACGAACTGCATGTACGCCGTAGCAAGGCCCTCGACGGTACCGGATACTTGGTAATCTTTGTAGTCGATCGCCATCACCACGTTGTCGTACAGCAATGAGCTGTTGATCCGGCTGTCGTGGTAAACCCGGTAGGTATCGGCGTCGAGATTGGTTACTACCAGTGAGCTACCCGACAACGTGCCGGTGAAAAGGAAGCTGCCCGGTGCTGTCTTCTTAGGTATGTCCACATAAGCGGGCGACGAATTGGCCTGATTTGGACCGCTGTAGCCGAGGAAATACGCCGGCACACTTGTTGCAGAAGATATGTGATTGGCGTTTTTCTCGGTGTATTCCAACTCATACAGGTTGGGCGCAACTTTCACCAGCTGGGCATGACCCTTTGCCGGTAGATGACCTGACTTGACCAGCACTTCGGCACTGAGGGTATGGGTTTTAGCAAACAGTGCAGGATCGATGGCAAATTGATGGATGTCGGCGCTGCCTTGACGGGACTTAAATCCATCACTGACAGATGCCAGCCCAGCCTTGAGTTTGAGATCCTTAACCGCCTGCCCCAGCAGCGCCGGACTTGGACCAAATCGGGTAAAACGCGGTGGATGGAACTCATCCGCCGCCGGCAAGCCTTGATTGATGATCGGTAAGACTCGTACCATCACGCCATCATACAGTTCACCCTGCAACGCCCTCTTGCTGCCTTCAGCGCGGTACTTGTCGAACATATCCAACATGCTCTTTCCGATATTGCCCTTAGCCTTCGGCTCGTAACGCGCAGCAACGTAGAAGGTTTCAAAGAACGAGTGATAGCCGTTACGGATCATGAAGGCTGCATTGGCCATCTGGAACTGCCAGTACTGCTTGACGCTCAATGTGTCACCAAACAATTTCGGTAAGGTATTGCTGACGGTCTGAGTGGTTCCGGAAATCCCTCCCACAAACGGAATGTCCAGGTCATTCATGTAGCGTGTGGTTTTATTCTTGGGATCCGGGCGGAACTGGTTGTAACTGCGGTACTTATCGTCCTTGATCAAGAACGAACCATCGTGATACGCCTGCTGGTTGGTATTGAGGATCAGATACGGGTCGGGCTGGTTCAGCCGGTTATTGATTATGACCTTGTCGTTACCCAACTTGGCATGAGGATTGATTGGGACTGCGGCCTCGGAAAGACTATCGGCTACCGGTCGTAAGGCATGGAAAAAAACCTGTTTGCGCAGACTCCTGCCCTCATTGCTCAACAGTGCCTCCTTAACCACCGAACGCAGTGGCTCATCGGCGCTCTCAAGGTTTCGGTGACCGGTCAGCAATAGGTTGAGCAGCTTTTTGTCCAGCAAGCGCTCAACTTTTGCTTGATCGAAGACCGGTGTTTTGGGGTTGTTTGGATGCCGCGCTGCATCGGCGCTGGCGACCCGCTGGGTTTCCTCTTCGATGGCCCGAGTGCGCCATTGTTCGTACAGCGGCGCCAGCAGTCCCTTGGCCTGGGCGATGTCACTTTGCACATAGCCGCTTTTCAGGGGCTTGTCCATGAGTTGGTTCCCTGCCAGTCTCGTCGCCATCTCGAACAGCAGCCGGTCATTATCGGCGCTCTGCCAGACCGAAGCGGCAAACGCCTGTTCCCACAGCACCTTATTCAAGTTATTGCCTTTGATATCACGCATGCTGTCACGGGGGTACTCCGGCGCCAACATCCCTGCGGGGGTGATGTGGTTGCGCTCAAGCAAACGTACCAGCTGCTGCTCGAACGTTGTGCGCTCTCTGGTGTCTTTGAACAGGCGACTGACCTTTGTACCGTCGTCACGCAGTTGTTCCAGCTTCTTGAAAAATTCGGCGTTGTATTGATACAGTGCTTCGGTCTGCGCCTTGCTCAAGTGACTGCTGCTGACCTTGTCGCCGTCAACGCTCATCACCCCAAAAGGCGTTGCGGACAGGTAGTCATTGCCCTGAGGCATTTCCAGCAAGTACTGGCGATCGGCAAAACCGACCGAGTGTTCCAGCTCATGGATGTTGACGAAAAGCCCGTCACGGTCTGGGTGATAACTGCTCTGGCGAAATCCCTCCAGTCCGATAGTCTGGAAGCTGGTAATATCAGCATTCTGGTTGATCAGGTCACTCAAGGCGCTTGCCAATGGTACCTCACGGGTGATGGTAGTATTCGGAGCCTGACCGGACACCTGAATCCCAACCTGGTTCGGCACCTTGCGGTCAACGTTGGTCAGCAGCATCTTGCGACCGTTACCCAGTAACTGCGCCTTGAAACCTTCTCGTAAGGTGCTTTCAGAAACCAAGTGGTTGGCGAAGTACTTTTCGACGAATTTGGTTTTGACCAGTACCGAGCGAATTGGTGTATAGGTCGGCGAGCGAAAGGATGGCGGCTCACTCTTAAGCCGGTATTGTTGTTGCCAGGCCAGAGAGCGAGCTGCGGTACCGAAAGAGAAGTTGAGTACCCCGTCTGTCGGCACAACCAGCCTGCCGTTTTCTAGGAAAAAGTCCTTGAAGCGACCATCGGTGCTGGCATTGACCAGAGCGACGTTCATGCGGATGTAGCCGGGGCGCTCTTCCATCATCAGCAGTGAAATATTTACTGGCAGATCATCGGAGGCCTGAGGAACTTTGCTCAGCGCACCGAGAGCTGCGGCCTCTTCCGCAGTGGATGCCTTGAGCAAGGCGTTGTAGCGGGTATTGACCTCCTTGTAGGCCTGTAGCTCGGAAAACAGCGTCACGTATTCTTGACTAAACGTGGAGTCGGCCACTTGTGTGATCAGTTGCTGTTCCAGATGTTTGATCTTGGTATCCAGCTTGGTCTGCTTGCCCGCTGCGTCCTCCCGCAGGATCGTCGCATTCAGGGTCTTGGAATCTCCGGAATTGAGCATGGCCAAAGCCTTGTTCCAAGTGCTGTCAAAGTGCGTTATGGCCGTCTGCTGGCGGCGGTATAACCGGATGTCGCGATCCAGTTGCTGTTTGTAGGCGTTGATCTCCGGCGTGCTGGGTACATTGTTCATCTGCTGCCGTCTTTGCTGCAACGTCTGCAACTGGTCGCCGACAGAAACGGGGTTGTCCTGCATCTGAAAATGCTGGGCAGCCAGCACACTCAGGGTGCTCTGCTGCATTTCCTGTAGCCGCTCGTCTACTTGCCTGATGTAGTCGGCACGCTCATCAGCGCTCATGTTGAACCATTCGGTCTGACGACCCGCTGCCTTGATCTGTCGATCGATCAAGGTATTTAGCAGGTGCGTGAAGTCTTTGGATATAAAAGCCATTGTAGTGATCCTTTGTCTGTTTTTAAGCGAAGCCCTTCGCGCCGCGAAAGGATGTCTATCGATACGGGTTTGACATCCTCTCCGGCTTAAAGATCATACCCGTAGGTACGAACGTATTCGGCATGTGTATTGTTACCAGAAGAAAGAGGAAACCGGCTGATTTGCTCTGTAGTTGTGGTCATAAACTATCTCCTTATTTTTCATTTATATCGTAGAACCATGAATAATAACGGCGAATTATAGTCACCTTTACAAATATTTACATATTAATTATTAATAGATTGAATTATTTATTGATATGATTATTTTCATGTAAACATACCTTTCAGTTATATTGTTGCGTTTTTTATAAGACGTTGAATAAATAATGACGAATTTTAGAAAGGTTATTTATTGGCGAATTGTTATAGTTGATTTTTTTATATTTAATATAAAGATTGGGCACGCAGATAACCTTAAAGGAGGATTTTTAGCCGCCACACCAGGTAAAAATAGCTTCAATTATTTACCTCTCTTACGTTCAAGAAACAACTTATCTGTTTCATTTGCCAAGATCCCACCGACTAAAGTTATCGGGTTGTAAAATGATGATGCTCTTTCTGCAATCTCATGTGCAGAAATATCAATCTGACGGATCCCTGAATTACGAATAACACTGATAGATGTTGCCCATATTACTTCACGAATTCCTATCCAGACTAAGGCGCTCATGCACATCGAACAAGGTTCTCCCGTGGTATAAAGTGCAATATTCTCCCATCCTTGGTTGCCATATTGAGTGATATAATGATTTATTGCCTGAATTTCCCCATGCAAGATAGGATTACTTCTGCCTGCATTCACGCCACGACTTAATATTTCCCCATTGTTTCTGCTGACTATTACAGCGCCAAAAGGATACCGTGGGTTCTTTATGGCCTCTTTTATTGCCTCCCGCATATATTTTTCATGTTCGGTAATTTCCTGTTTAGATAACATGTTATTAATGACCTGTGTTTTTTTCTCTCCTGCTTGTGTGATAAAAGACATACTGATACTCATAATACCAGGCATTGCCAATAATTTCCTTCTGGTTTTATTCATGATTAATCCTTTCTTGGTTTTAATTGTAATTACGATGGAGTGGTAAATAAAAATTACAACTTTAATAATATCTACCATTAACAACATCATTTAAAATAAATGATGTTGTTGATTTGTTATTTAATTCTAGTGAAATTAAATATATATTAATTTTCACACTGATATATAAACCTTATGTTCAGTTATTGAGACTGTCAAATATTTTAATCTGTATTTTTATTATCATGACAATAATAAAATAATGTGGACCCCCCCCATTTAGCACCCTTTGTTAAAAGCTATTTCATTCACCTTGATTCACCTTATAATTTTTCCAATTGCTGCTTAATCTGTTGTTGGAAATATTCCGCACGAGTCAACAAAACCTCAATCGTCTTCTCATCATAACGCTCACCCTTTTCAATACGCAGACATATACGTATTCCTTGCTGATATTGCAGCAGAGCAAAAGCGCCTTTCATACGGTGCGCATGGTGTGTGACTTTTTCATGTAGTTGTTGATTTTCCGGTTGTCTCAGTTCTGCAATATCTTCCGACATGCCTTGCCACACTGCACTGAGTAATTGGTACTCTACAGTAGCATCTCGCTGGGCCAGCGCCTGAATCTCATCAAACTGTAACGTGATTTCATCATTCACCTGTCGGTAATAACGGTTGATTTCTGCCAGCAATTTGCTTTGCACCAGCGGCTTGGTCAATACACCATCCATTCCTGCGTCCAGACAACGAGCTTGCTCAGTAGAAAATGCATTCGCGGTGCACCCCAGAATAATAAACGGTGGTAATTGCCGTAGTCGCTCATGTTTTCTCAATAACTGAGTCAGTTCATAACCATTCATCACCGGCATCTGGCAATCCGTCAGCACGAGGTCAAAATACCCCTCTTCCATCAGATTCATCGCCTGTTCACCGCTTTCAGCTAATACGACACGATGACCCGATGGGGCTAACTGCAATGACAACACCTGTAAATTGGCAGGCAAGTCATCAACAACTAAGATATTCAGAGATTCGTGAATTTCCCCTTCAATATTTTCAGTTTTTTCGCTTATTGTTTCTTTCTCAACAACATTGCGCATAAGTGGTAACGTTACTGTAATCTGCGTGCCGCCATCGGGTGCACCGGTGATTTTCAGGCTGCCGCCCATTAATTCAACTAACTGTACCGAGATGGGTAATCCCAACCCAGTACCGGTTTTACCACCACAGTTTTGCGTCACCTGTACATAAGGTAGCAAAACCGCTTCATACATGGTTTCCGGGACACCGCAACCGGTATCTGCAACCACCAGCGTAATTTCATCTTGGTTACTCTCTGGAATATGCTGATAGCTGGCGCTGATTTGCACACCGCCCTGTTCAGTAAATTTAATAGCATTGCTCAGTAAGTTATTGACTACTTGAGTTAAACGTGTTGCATCCAGCAGATGGTAATATTCAGACGGTAAATCGAATTGCCGGGCAAAGAACAACCCCTTTTCTTTAGCGCGATGACTAAAAGCCACCACACAACTTCCCAGAACTTCTTGCAATGATTCCGGTTTCAGATTCAGCACCATACGTCCAGATTCTATCTTGGAAAAATCCAGCACATCACCGATTATTCCCTGTAAAGACATTGCTGCGTGCCATGCGATATGTAATGGCGTAGATGGCAAAGTTTGTTGTTTTACCTCCAGATCGAGAATACCGATAATTGCTTGCAAGGGAGTGCGGATCTCATGGCTCATGTGCGCCAGAAAATCTGATTTCTCTAAACTGGCAAGTTCAGCCTTATCGCGCTCCTGACGCAGTTCTTGCGCCAACAATTTACGCTCGGTCACATCAAACCAGCCACCAATTATTCCCTGAACAACGCCTTCGGTATTGCTGTAACTTTCAAGCCACAAATAAACATCTCTGTCCTGCCCCTGGACGGCAATGCTACGATCGGAAAAATGCGCAGGCTCCCCTTCCAGACAGCGCAGAAAAATCATACTGATATCTTTCTCATCGGCAGGTTTTAAAAAGCACAAAGAAAAGAGACTACGGCCAATCACATCAGATCCGAGAGTATTCATCTCGCGGCGGAAATAGAGGTTCGCTGCCGTAACGCACATGGTCGGATCGCAGACAAACATTGGCGTAGGCATGTTATTAAATAGGGTTTCCCAATATGTCAGCAAATCCTGTAAGTTGTTTTCCGCTTTTTTACGTCGTCTGATTTGATGGGCAAGATAACTCCCCCAAAAGGCCGAACTCAACGCAATGACAAATAACGCACTTCCCCACAATTTCACCCAGGGAGAAATTTTATTGTCAGCATAAGCTGTCACATTCCCCATAGATAACCACTTCAGGCGCAACACCCGCAGCTCATTTGGCGGTAATGCATCAATGCTTTTATTTAATATATCAACCAATTGAGGATAAGCAGGTATGATGGCGTATTGTTCCGGTTGCAATGAGCCTTCAAAAAACTGAATAGAAATATTGGTACCATAGTGACTTGCTTGCAGATAATCAGCACTTATCAAACTATCAAAAGTTGCATCTGCCGCGCCGGCCAGCACCATATCAATACCTTGCGTCACATTATCAACTTCCATGACGAAGATCTCCGGATATTGCTTCAATACCGACAGGAGAGCATGACCGCGCTGAATCGCTACCCGATGGTGTTTAAGTTGTTCAAACTCATAGGGCGCATTACGCTCATTGCGAGTGATCATCACCCATTCCACAGTACCATAGGGATGACTAAAAGTGAGCCAGCGACGACGTTCTGGCGTATCGACCAAAGAAGTCATTTGAGCTTCGCCATCTAATAACAGTTTTTTGATCCCCACCGCGCCATCTGCCGGAATAAAATTAAAGGTAATACCGCTTTTCTCTCCCAGCAGACGTAAAATATCCACATCCAGACCAGTGAGTTGTCCATCTTTATCCAGAAATGAGTAAGGCGGCGCAGTACGGCTAATCGCAACATTGACGACAGGATTCTTTTTAATCCAGGCTTTTTCTTGCGGCGAAAAGATTGTGGTGTCGTTATTGCCGCTCAGAGCCAGCCCGGAAACCCAACGTTGATAAACCTTGTTTCTGATTTCGTGAGGAATGGCAGTCAGGATGAGATTTATTGTTTCAGTTATGCCATCGCCGTTGTGGGCAAGAAAATCATACCGCTCTCCCTGAGAAATATCTCGACGGTAAGTCAGCTTTGTAAACGGACGAAAAGCCAGCAAATAGGCAATCTGGCTTTGTCCGTCCAGATAGGCATCGATTTCACCATCCACCACGGCTTGTACTCCCTCTTGTTGGTTTTTCGCCACCAAAACACTGTGGTAATGCTTACGCAATTGCTCAATGGTATTCGGGTTACTGCCTGGCGCTGCCATAATATTCATTTGTGCAAACGGCTTATTGACTTGTTCTTTGCGCACAATCAGGGCAAGCGGCTGTACCAGAATCGGATAAGTGTTATCATCCCTATTTCCCGACTGGGGTGAAGCAGAATGCGATAGCAACTGAATATCTCCACGCTGCAATGCGGCATAGGCTGATTCCCAGTTACCAAACAGCCGTACCTCCACTGGCCTTTTTAATACGGTTTCAATCAGGCGCAGATAGTCAGCGTAAATCCCTTCCAATTTGCCATCCCAACGATGGATCACCAATGGCGCGCCGATGCAGCAGAGAATGCCGACTTTTAGTGTTGGAAAGTGTGAGACCACACCCCCTTGCTCTTTGGTGGGTAATGGCGCAAATTCCTGAGTGACGACATTAGAATAAAACTCCACCGGTAGCCCGTCTGAAGGCAGCTCTTGCGCATTACGGTATTCAAACAGATTGAGACTCCGGCCAGATAATGGCAACAGGAGTATCAATATAGCTAACCATCGTGATCCTTTCCGACCGCCTTTCATCGATTACAATCCCAATCCAACCTGATGCAAATAATTATAAAGTGCTGCTTCATTATCTAACCCCAGCTTTTTCATCGCGCTAATTTTTTGTGCACTGATCGTCTGCTTGGTACGGTATAAACGTGCAGCGATATCATTTACACTCAATCCTTGTCCCAATAATTTAATCACTTCCAGCTCTTTGCCGGTCAGCGCTTTTACGACTTCCTCGTTCGGAGATTCAATAAATTGCTCGCTTAAATAAGGCTTATCGTGCCCTGTTGTACTGTACAATCCTTTCACTAACTCGTGAGACAGACTGTTTTTGTTCAAAATTGCTTTCACTTTATAATCAATTAATGAAGCAATTATTTTCCGGTCGCTGAGCATCGTGATCACCACGACAGGCAAATTCGGATATAGCTCACGAATTCGGCTAATCATCCGCAAACCGTCGATCTGGTTATCGCCTGGCATATTGAAGTCCGTAATCAGCATATCTGCCTTTTTTTCCTCCAGCAGAGAAAAAAGTGCAGTCACATCATGCGCCTCCCCCACAACCTGATAATTCTCGGGTAATGTTGCCAATACGGTGCGTAGTCCTAATAAGAAGACTGGATGATCATCAGCAATAATGACTTGTCTCGGCATTAGTTATTTCTCCATATTATTCTCTATCCGCTATTTCACGCATCGTTCCTTCAATAAAACCGGCATTTTCACCTACATGAACGATCAAGGCGATAATCACCGGGTTAAATTCGCCTTTACCATCAGCAATCCGAATTTTTAACGTCTGTGGTATCTGCGAGACGGAACGTTTAAGCTGTTCGATTTTCTGCCGATCTTCTGTATGCACCCAAGCTAGTAACTGCGACCAGCAGGCGGGCGCTTTACCACACCGCATCCAGGCCGCGTCATGATGCCAATACAGGTGCCCGTCGGCACTTAACCGAAAATAATTAATCTGTTCTTGCTCCAGCATAGCGCTCATTAACAAAAAATGCGCTTTATGGCGATGTAATGCATTGATTGTGTTATATAAATAACCACAGCATAATAATGCAGGCAAGGTAAATGCGGTGCTGTACCATGCCGCAATTTGCACGTTCTGTTGGATGCTCATTAATCGGGATGCGAATGGCCCAAAGCCAAAAATGGTTGCACTCACGATCCCTACTGTACATAAGGATAAAAAGCCGCTTAATAACAGCAAATCACCTCTTAACGCCAATAGCATCGGCAGGCCGAAGGAAAAGAGGAGCGCTACTCCTTGCCAATGTATTTTCCCGGTTTCAGGTGGCGGGCTGGTAAACAGTGCTGTCATGGCAAATACGGCCACCAACCATAAACCATAGGTTTTCTTGTCTTCAACCCGGCTTTTCTTATAGGTAATGCAAGAAATAACAAAAAACGTAAACGGCAGATAACTCAGCACAGAACAGACAACAATCGGTAATGAAATAGATATATCAATAGGGTAACCCAATAAATGAAGTACCCACTTTGCCATAAATCGCTCAATAATTCCGCTTAACGAACAAAGCACTGTCAGATTGAAGATGTCACTTGCCCGCCTCGGGGCCCACATTACACCGTAGAAAAATTGCCAGACCAACCCTGTTACTACCAGCATCACCACATTGAGACAAGAAAATATCAGCGAGACGCTCACCGGCCTACCATACCATTGGCTGGCTGTTAGCGAAATTAGAGCACCCGTTATTAACCAAACAGGCCAATACCGTGGCGCCCTGGCGCAAAAAATGCCTTGTAACAGGCCAGCCGGAAACCACACTAGTGACGACAGGCTCCAGACATCACGCACTTGTAAACTCAGCAGTGCCAGCGCAAAATTGATTAGCGTAAAAATAAACCAAAAGACCACTATCTTTTTCATTTTCATCAGGATCTCATTTCGTAACACTGAATGTTACATCATAAGATAATATGCAGCATTGAATGTTACATCACAAGATAATACGTAACACTAAATGTTACATCATGAGGTAATAATAGCAGAGAAGGCCATTTCTTACCCTAAATTGATAATGTTTGATAGTTTTAGTCTTTAATGATGATAGTTTATTTTGTCATTACGATAACTGTATTTGGCCTTCGATAACATCCAGGCGTACATCCTCATTCACCGGTGCATCGCCTAACAGCAATTGATCTGATAACAGCGGCAAGACGAACTGGGTTAACAGGTTATCAATTTCACGGGCGCCACTTTCCGCGATACGGCATCCTTCGGCAATAAAATCCACCAGCGAATTGCTATAGTGCAACTCGCATTGGGTTGCTTGACGATAACGCATCACAACTTTATTCAGTTTTTGATGCACAATGGCATGCAGAATTTCGCCATGTACCGGCAAATAAGGAATGACCTGCAAACGACCTAAAAATGCAGGCGTAAAGATACGTTGCAGTTTCGGCCGGATAATTTCCTGAATATCGTCAAGTGTTGCCGGATGAATTTCCCC
This sequence comes from Photorhabdus viridis, assembly GCF_040256935.1. Taxonomy (NCBI): domain Bacteria; kingdom Pseudomonadati; phylum Pseudomonadota; class Gammaproteobacteria; order Enterobacterales; family Morganellaceae; genus Photorhabdus; species Photorhabdus viridis. The sequence continues at coordinate 55,936 of NZ_JBEJZY010000001.1, read as the reverse complement.
CTGTACTTTCACGCCTTGCATCGCTGCACGCATCACCAAATCCGATGCAGCATTAGTGGTCAGGATAATCAACGTATTGCGGAAATTAATCTGCTGTCCTTCGGCATCTTCCATCATGCCTTTATCAAACACTTGGAAGAATAGTTCCAATACATCAGGGTGTGCTTTCTCAACCTCATCAAGTAGCACCACGCTGTAGGGCTGATGGCGAACCGCTTCAGTCAGCACGCCCCCTTGTCCATAACCGACATACCCTGGGGGAGAGCCTTTTAGACCGGAAACAGAATGTGCTTCCTGATATTCCGACATGTTGATAGTGATCAGATGATGTTCACCGCCATACAGCTCATGTGCCAACGCTAGAGCAGTCTCGGTTTTCCCCACACCAGAAGGACCGGCAAGCATAAATACACCGGTCGGTTTTACCGGATCAGCCAGCTGTGCCTTAGCAATCCGAATTTGACGGGCTATCTGACTAAGCGCATGATCTTGTCCCATTACCCGTTGACTAAGGCGCGTTTCCAACTGGCGCAGCACATCGCGTTCATTTTCCACCATCCGGCCAAGAGGTATCCCGGTCCAGCCGGCAATAATATCGGCGACGCAGGCAGCATCAACACAGTCAAATACATAGGCATGCTGATAGTGGCGCTGACGCAGTTCCGCACTCAGCACAGGTAACCGTTCGTCGTGTTCCTCACAGGCAAGGATGTCGTTCACTAACTGACGTTGAGCGTGATATTCCGGCAAAATTTTCTCCAGGGATACCTGCAACTCGGTTTGACGCTGTGCCAACTTCTGTAATTGGGTTTCATGACCACCTTCACGCAATAATGCTTCCTGTTCGGCGGCGATATTTGCCAGCATGGCACGCAGATCTTCAATCGGTGCAGGTTCGTCAGTCTGTGAAACGGCAACACGGGCACAAGCGCTATCTAACAGACTAACCGATTTATCCGGCAACTGACGTCCATTAATATAACGGCTGGATAATACAACGGCTTCTGTCACCGCCTCTGCAAGCACTTTGACGCCATGATGTTTTTCCATCGCCGGAGTCATGGCGCGCAACATGGCTGTCGCCAGTTCGATCGAAGGTTCTTCGACTTTGATCACCTGGAAACGACGCGCTAATGCAGCGTCTTTCTCAAAGTACTTCTTATATTCCGCCCAAGTAGTTGCAGCAATAGCACGCAATTCACCACGCGCCAACGCCGGTTTCAACAGATTAGCCGCATCGTTTTGTCCGGCCTGACCACCAGCGCCAATCAGAGTATGAGCTTCATCAATAAACAAAATCACGGGTGTGGGATACCCTTTCACTTCATCCAATAATTTCTGCAAGCGACTTTCAAACTCACCTTTGACGCTGGCGCCCGCTTGTAGCAGCCCCATATCCAGCGTGAATAATTCAGCTTGTGCCAGCACTTCCGGTACACGGCCATCGACAATACGTTGAGCAAGTCCCTCGATCAGCGCTGTTTTACCGACACCTGCTTCGCCGGTTAATAACGGGTTGTTTTGGCGACGACGCAGTAGCACGTCAATTAACTGACGAATCTCCCGTTCACGGCCCAAAACTGGATCCAGTTTGTTATCACGCGCCGTCTTTGTCAGGTGATGAGTGTATTGCGCCAGCGCGGATTGGGTATTATTCCCGACGGGAGTTGTAATGTGCTGCGGTTCTGTATGTAACTGTGTACGCAACCACTGTTCTATCGCATCAGTGTTACACTGTAACGCCTGCTGTAGCTCTGATGTGAGTGAATGATGCAGTGACGGATTCATTATCAGTGCTGCAATCAGCGCCTGAGGGGTAATCTGCAACGCTCCCCAGTGGGTACTGGCGTACATCCAGCTCTGCTCCATCCATTCTGTTAAGTTAGTAGCCAGTACCGGAGGACGATGATTACCGCTGCGTAATAACGTCAGTGACCGCTGACAGACATTCAGCAACGCGATAGCATCAATACCACCGTGGTGACACACCTGTTCCATCATCGGCATCTGTTTTTCAAACAAAGCCAGCAACAGATGCTCAATTTCCACTTCGTGATGGGTGCGCCGTACTGCCAGGTTAGCAGCCTCATCAAGACACTGACGCGCTTCCACCGTTAATTTACTGACGATCTGTTTAAGATAATTACTCACTTTTAGGTTTCCTTAATTCATTCCAATATGTGGTGATCTGTAACGGCAACGTAGAAAGGGTTCCTTTCGCCACTACCGGTTCACTTAAATTTAGTAACTGGCTGTCCAGTCGGTTGCGTTGTTCCAACAACGCCGTTTGTTGCTGCTGATGTTGCTGCCATTGACGATACAATGCTGAAACTTCTTTCCCCCCGCTGATCTGATAGCGCACGGTGATGTTATTGATGCCCAGCGAATTTAACTCATCGTGTTGATGTGGGAATGCCTGTGCCGCCATCGTTAATTCACCACTGGAAAAGGCATGGATAAATTGCAATAAACCATCAGTACCAACATAGTTTTTACTTAACGTAAAGTCAGGGAAATACACCTCAATCTGTACCTTGCTGCATGATCCCGGACTCCAGTGCAAAGTCCTGCTGTCATTGAAATTCATGCTTTTGAGTTGCTGTACACCATCATCACAACTCAGCGTCACTGAACTGCCAACCGGCAATACCCGGGCTCCTCGATTGGCAGTCGCAGGCTGACTGGTAACCATCACCTCCGCCGATTGATCCTGTTTCGGTTCCTGCTGTTCAGTTGCCAGTTCACGCTCACTTTCCAGCAAGTTGAGTTTCTCTTGCAGGCGACGACGAATATCAGATGTCGATGAAAGCATGTTGTTCGGCTGGATCAGATTATTGATATAGAAAATGAAATCATCGTTAAACGGAAAGACCACATCTTCTATTGCCTGGCGTTGAATACCCTCAGGACGAATATCCAGCGCATACTCTGCGGTATCCCGCACAAACGCATTGCTGTACTCATACAACCGCGCGTTCAATTCCCGGCCATCAAACAATTCCTGCCTGCTTAATTTTTCCATCGGCCAGATCACTTTGCTTTCCCATTGTGTTTGCAAACGGCTGGCGGCACTTAAGAATGCATAACGCAATACCAGATGTGCATCACCCTGATAGAGTCGCCATAAGGTTTCATTGACAATCTCATTCTGCTTATTTTCGGTCTCATGACGCCATAGAGTGAAAAGATTAAATAAGGTACGTAAACCGTTATCATTCAGCTCCCTTTTCTCGCTATTCAGCGCATTTTTGACCAACAACTCTGTTTCCATATCACTGAGCAATTCACGTTGGCTATTTAACTGCACAGCCTGTCGGTAGGCGCGATAGCGTGTCAGCGCGTTGTCATCCAGCTGCACAGAGATCTGCGGTGAAATGCCAAGCCATGACATGATGCGCTGACGCAAAGAGATGTTCCCCAACGAAACGCGTTGCATCACGTTGCTTTTTTGCACATAACCATGCAGTTGCCATAAACGCTGCTGCGTCTGCAACCAGGGCTGTTGATCCTCCGGCGCCACGGTAGATAAATCACTCTCCAACTGCTTTAAGAAGGCGATATAGGGGCTATCATATTGACCTGTCGCCAATATCAGCGCTCTCCAGTTTTTCTTGCCGCGTACCCACTCTTCCGCTTGTGGCATAACTTGGGCGAATGCTAACCATTCTGACTGGCGCTGATTCTGATACTGTTGATGAAACGAGCGCCGTAAAGGAACAAAAACTGCGGGTCTGTGAAGTGCTTGTGCCAGTTCATCCAGAGTAGCCTGAATATCGCGCTCACCTGCCTGGGTATAAATGCCGCGAATACGGGCGTTAATTCTGGCGGCATCATCGCCGGTCAGCGGCCAGAAATCAGCCAGCGTCAGCGAACGTGTTCCTGCGGGTTGTTCGTCGGCTAAAAGCCATTGCCAATTACCGGGATTCTCCAGTAAGGAGTGCAATACATTCCGCCATTGATCAAATTCCTGCTGTGCGTTGTCCTGCTGATATTGCGCCAGACGCAGAGCCACGCGTTGTTCTGCTGATAAAGGATCATTTTCACCGCTTAACAGTGAAGCGGAATAAGCTGGCATACGTTGCAAAGTTTCCAGCGTAGCGCCATGCGCCATGGCTTGTTCAATATTGATAAAGCGTGCCCAATGTAAAGCCAACAGCCGTTTTTGCGGTGCTTCAGCGTTATGGAAGCGTGTAAGCAAGTGTGTAACTATCGACTCCGGGTTAAATGCTTTAACAGGCGCTTGTTGCTGATAGTCCCTCGCCATACGTTGTTCCATCGTATGGGTAACCGGATAAAAAATCAGATGTGACAGGGTTTTCTGCAACCAATACTCAACCTGCCGATAACGCAAGTAACTGCGTTCAAGCGGGTTTGCCCCATGGATATGCTCAAGCTGCATGACACCACGCCAGGTAGTGACTAATGCGTTACCTGCTCCGTACACCAGCATCAAACTGAATATGATAATCAACACACGTTTGGTCAGTGTTCGCCAACCTGTTAGTAAAACGGCATCATTACGATGAACCTGTTCGGGCAAATATTCTCCCAACAAACGGTGGCTGAAAACGCCTTCAATTTGCTGTGGTTCTGCCTGATGTTCCGCAGTAAAAAACATGCCCCGCAACAGACCATGCTCCAGATAATGGTCATGATCAAATAATGCGCTCAGGTAGTAGCCCAGTGCTGGTTGCAGTTGAGCAACAGTTTCCGGCAACGCTAGCACTTCAGCTTCCGGTTGTTGCCGTTGCTGATTGAGCAGTTTAAGGCGCATCGCTTTCAAGGCGTTAACAATAGTGCTCATACTCTTGTCCAGCACATCGGCGACATGACTATCCGTGTGATGCTCAATAAAATTGCCCAGCAATTCAGCATGTTGTTCTACCGATAGTTGTGCACGCCAGTGGTTAAAACCCGGCAATGCTTCACTATGTGTGAGGATCAACCAAATCGGCAAGCGGCGTTCCAGACGTATCTGTAATGGCTCCAACTGCGCCCGCACATTGCGCGCTGCAATATACAGCGCTTTGTTGTCGCTGTTTAGCAACTGCTCCACTGACAGGCAAACTAATACACCGGCGGGCTTATGTACTTGCGCGATCCAGCGTATCAGACGCAGCCATGCTTGCCGGTACAACGATTGCCCTTCGGTATAACGACCAGAAACCACCATGTACATAGCACGGCGGAAAAACCACCAGCGACAGGTAAAGCTATTTTCTGTAAGCGATGGCAGATTCTTCCCTGTCATCGGCGCCACATTACAGTGAGCTAATAGTCCCTGTTTACCATTACCACGCTCTCCCGCCACCAGAAACCACGGCGGCATAGATCCGTTACGGTGTAACAGCGAACGAAACCGGCGCCAGCTTTGTAAATGTCCTCCCCACCACCAGTGCTGATACAGTAAATACTCCAGGCGATGACTTCCCTTCCGCCAGAATTTATTTATCCCGCGCAGTTTATTCGTTATCTGCGGTAAAAATGCCATCACTCCACGCAACAGTAATAACAACAGTAATAGGAAAAGAAACAATAACAGGCCACCTATTGTCGGCCATGAAAGCGCCACTGCAATAGCTAAACTGAATAGCAGAAGGATAGCCATCACGCTGAACCAGCCAATGGCATAAAATAACTTTTTCATGTTTAATTTCCGAATTTATCGGCCAATATTCAATAAATAGACGTTGATGAAAATATAAATTAATGTAAGAGATAACATTAATAATATTAATTTAACGCGCCATTTATTATTGGGTCGTCTATTTTCCAGAAGATTATCGCATGTATTCATTAGCCGATGATTTTCTAAAGAAATATAACGACGCAAAGTATCAGGAAGATTCTCTAATTCCTGATGAATAATATTATGCAATTCCAGATTGTCAGGTTGGCCATAACGACCATAAAACCCAGAAAGCAGACAAAAAACATAGACTAGACGAACCTGGTAATTATCCGGCGCTAATGCGGCAAGACGATCAAAAAACGTATTTCCACCAAGCTCGGCATCATAAAGCTCTGCCTGCAATGATGATTGTCGCCAAACACTCAATTCTTTTTGACCTGCGCACAGAATGGCTTCATCTGCCCAAACCACCACCGCGAAGTTTGCCTCTTCGATATCCTGCAATCCATAACCATGCAGACGCGCTTTATTTTGTGCCTGCGCCAGCGCGGCTAACAGTGTTTGCCGCAACTCTTCGGCATGATTCACCTGCTGTTGAATCATACGCAGCACACAAGTGAATACCGGAATATAACAATCTAACAAACGCATCATGATGCTCTCACTATAACGATCTCTATCTGTAAATCGTCTGGCGCATCAGCCCAGTGCACCGCCACACGTTTACTCTCTTCTACCTGCCGCCACAACGCACCGTGATTTTCTACCCGGAAATAACGTGTATTTGTCCGGTTAGGTAAACCATGCGGCGCAATTTCCTGGTAATACAAACGTACACCAGGCAAAGCGCGATTAATAATGCCGTCGATCTGTTCCGCCGCAGCCAGCTTAATCAAACGATCGTCAGGAATTTCACGTTCGCTATGGGTAAAGCTGTCAGAATGCAGCACCAGATAAACCCGCTGCTGTTCACTGGCTCCCGCAACATTAAACACGGCATGATAATAACCGCAGCTTTCCTGTTGCAGAGGAATAACCGTATTCGGTTCCAGCACCAATGCATTGAGCAGATCAGTAATTGTCCGTTCACAACTATCGAGAGTCAGGGCCAGATTCAGATGCTGATATTTTTCCAGCATTTCTTCCTGCCCATTCCACTGCCCTAAAAAAGAGCAACGGTCGGTAAAACAGGAAAGCTCGCTGATCAGTTGACGCAATAGCCCAAAAATCTGTAAGGGATGAACATCCCGCGCCTCCTGAAAATGATGTAACTGCACGACATAACGCGCCAGAGTACGCAACGTCAGCAATAGTGTGCTTTTTTCCTGGGTATAAATTTCCCCTTCCAGCGTTTGTGGACGTTTCAATTCTTCCAATTGATGGACACGCCCGGTCAGCTCCTGGCACAGTTGCTCAATGCGTTGTCCCAATTGTGGCGCGGCGTATAGCGTCAAACATGGCGGCAGATAGCGGTTATCCAACTCAATGCCGTCACCGGTACTGTGCAATTGACCCACAGGCAACAGGGTATAACCCGTTGCTTGTGTAATCTCATCGTGCAGAAAAAAACGTAAGTTATAGGTAAGTTGTTGTACTTCTGCTTCCGGTCCTTCACCAAAAGCATCCCGCATACGCCGTTCTTGCGGCCATGTCACCCAGCGGCTGGTAATATTACCGACACTTCCGCTATCTGTAATACCGGTGACGTTACTCTGATGATGATTAAACATATGTAAGCCGACATAAATGCGCTGCGGTTTTTCGCGTACCAGCCAGCAATCACGTAATGATCGGGCGCTGAGTACGCCGTTGACGCCACAATCCACATAACAACCGTCGGGAAAAATGAACGCTGCGTTATGAACACTGAGCACTTCATCACTTAGCGCAGCCAGATTGAACGCCAACTTCACCACACCAAACGCATAAGGTTGAGTCAGTAACTGATAACGTCCTTGCCAGTATTCCTGTTGCAGCTCATTCGCCTGAAAGTGCTGCGGCTGTAAATACAATCCTGAATACCAATACATCGGTTTATATTCAAACATGACGTTACTTCCTCAATGGATTTCTGTCATTGCCGGAGCCGGCCGTTTGTCCCGGGTAAATCACCTCATCCCCAGCGTTGCCTGCGGAGAAATCACTGCGGGTAATGGCATAACGCCCCAACATCAACTCAACATTCATGGGAATAAATTCAGCATTCCAGGATTTATTCCACCAACCTTGCTGCTCAAGACGCAACGGTAGTGATAATACTCGTACATGAGTGCTATGCGGTGCAGGGTAATAACCGGCAATCAATGCGATATAACGCGCCTGTTCTGCTCTATCAATATGTAAAGAGACAGATTGCCCCGGCATCATCACATAATTATCTAACTGTAATATCTGTTCTATCGCACCGGTGCCGGCAAATAAATTACGTAACAACACCGAATTAGCCAGTAATTTATCCAGTTGTTCGCGTTTTTCCGCCTGAGCAATTAATATCGTGCAACTATTCGGTATATTATTAAAAATATTCAGTTGTGCATCGGCAGTCATTTTTAAACGAATGGCATTATTGGCATAAATAGGCTTGGCTTGTTCAATTGCCTGCAAGCGTTTTTCATTATTGGAAATGGAATCACTGCAACCACTGATTAGAGAAATTACTGTTAATATTAAAAGAATGCGTTTAATGACATTATAAAAATTTATATTATTCATCTTGCCCTCTGTTTTTATCCGGCCCTTTTATCACGCGCATAATTTCTTGTAACGCGGAGGAATTATCTTCTATCATTTCCTCCAGCCATTCGGCCATGCCCATATTCGCCCAACGTGCTGCCCGCTCCATTAAATATGGCACCGGACTGGTAGGTTCATTCTGTCGAAAATAATTGGCGATGTTGATCATTTGCTCAATGGCGATAGCGCGCATTTCATGATGTGTCCGACCTTCCGCTAAAAAAGCCGTGTTAATGCCGTTTGACGCTTTTCCTCCTGACACGGTTTCTTCATTGCTGTGTTTCTGAGCTGATCCCGGAGCGACAATTTCACGAAAACGTTCGATTAATGCCACCAAACTTTGCAGATGCTGCGTACTCGTGCTCATACTGTTGCCGGATGTCGGCAATAAACCCAGCATGATTTGCTGCAATGCTTCCAGTGCGTTGCGGACCTGTTCGGCCTGTTCCAGTAACCGGTTAAACCGCCCGGCTGGTGTGGCGCGAATACTGTCGTCACATTCAGCGAGACCAAAATAGCCATCACTGATCAGAGGAGCACGTAATTCACTATTAACTGCGATACGTTGTTCAAAATATTGCACCCGTTGCCAGACATTCAGGCTCAATTTGTCATCATCAGTCAGTGTCAGATTGTCCAACTGTTTCACCAGCTGTTTATCCAGCCAACTCAAGCGGCCAAGACGGGCATCCGCACTGTTTTCTTCATCATCATCATCCAGAGGCGGATAAAGCACCGGCCAAAAAGTTTCCAACAAGCGGGTCAGTAACGTGATACCACCGGCGATACCTTCCAAACCATACAGCTCCCCTTGTGCCTGGGTTAGCCAACACGCTATCTGTAAGTCTTTACTGTGCTTTTCCAGTACTTCCTGACATAACGCTGAAACCTGCATCCAATCAGCCTGACGGGTTTCACATCCCCATGTATCATCCTGGAGAAACTCCTCATCGGTTTCGCGTGCCGCATTTATTTGTTCAAAAATAGGTTCGTATTCAATATCACATCCTGCCGGTTCATCAGCAGAAATGGGATGTAAAAAACAGGCGATATCTGTTTGTGCTAAATTCACAGTGATTTCCATTTCAGGCAATAATCACCAGCGGGTAACCCGTGGTAATTGTGCCGCCATGCGCGCACAGATCACCAAGTCTGGCTGCGGGTCTCCCACCAATCAACACGGTCGGGCTGCCCATCGCCACCGTATCCGGCGGCCCGACACATACCAACAGTGATCCCATTGTTGCTGCCGGCAAACCACCAATCAGCACCGTCGGTACGCCTGGCGGCATAATGGGCCCTCCCACATGGGGTATTGGCGGTACCGCCGGCGACATCATTGGACAAATATGCATATCACCCATACGGGCTGCTGGCATTGGCATCATTGTTCTCCTTATAACGTAGCTTCATGGTACAGATAGTTTTTGCGTCCCTGATCTTGTGACGGCGGCAATTGCTTCAGTTGACTGTGTGCCAGTTGAAAAAATTGCTCAACGTACAGCGCTTGCTGTTCCGGTTGTTCGCCATAAACATGTAGGATCAGACACAACGTATCTGCCAGTGCCGCAAGTGATTGCCACGGTTGTGGGTAGACCGCTTCCAGATCGGGTGTTGTCATGCTGCCTTCACTCCAGAAAACTGAAAGCGCCAGACAGGAAATCGGGTTATCAAACCCCACAATCTGCGCCTGTTCGAACAATTCATGACGCAGCGGATCACCGCCATTCGCTCGCCAGCGCCGTATTTGTTGCAGCAACAAACGCTGTTCTTGCATCAAGTCTCGTTCGTAAACGCGGGAGATAAATGTCAATGCCAGTTCCAAAGCCTGAGCATACGGCAACATGAAAATGGTGTAGAACACCGCGTCTTGCCACAACATTTCCTTATTGAGCGCCGATAGATTTTGTTCGTGTACTGCATGTTGCTGTAATGCCAATTCCGCCTGTGGAGAAAGCTGGCAGTGTCGTAATTTAACCATTGTTCTAAGCTCTTGTTATTCTTTGATCCTGCATTAACCAATCTTGGTCAAAATCCCTTTCACCATAGCAATGCCGGTAGCATCCACCTGAACAATGCCGCCTTTTAATTGTGCCATTGCGCTGCCTGCTACTTTTACCGTGGTCCCGGTAAGTTCCGCTACGCCGCTGCTCTTTAACGCCAGTTTTCCTGAGCCTTCTACTGTGACAGACGGCGCTTTAATGGTAATTCCCGCTGAGGTAATCGATAATTTGCTGGCGCCGACTTTCAGCTCAATCCCCTGACTTGCGGTAATAGTGCATTTCTGACCAACATTAATTTTAGCGTTGCCTCTGGATACTTCCAGCGCGTAATTACCTGCGCTAACGGTCGTGGTGAAATTGCCGCGATCCAGCGTTTGCGTCTTATCGCCTTTTTTTACCTCGGTTAACGCGCTGCCTTCACTCAGGATTAACGTGTCATTGCCCTTTTTAATTTGGGTATCGCGCTTTTCTTCAATCTCCCATTGCGCGTTGCGATCAATTTGCGCTGAAAAATCATTCTTTACTTTCAGACGCATATCTTTTTGTGAATGAAGTAAAATAAATTCTCCCCCTTTTTTATCTTCGAAACAAAGCTGATGCCCTTGTTCCACTGTGCCTTTTGCGCTACTGCGCGTGGCAATGCCGCTTTGCGTTTTCTGCCCTGGCAACGTAAATGGGGGCATCTTCACTCCGTTATAAACTGTTCCGGTCACCAACGGACTATCCGGGTCGCCGTCAACAAAACTCACCAGTACTTCACTGCCCACACGTGGTACAAATTGCGCCCCAAACTTTGCGCCATTCCAGAATTGACTCACTCGCACCCAGCAAGAACTGTCATCATTTTTTTTGTGTTCTTTATCCCAGTGAAACTGGATCTTGATACGTCCTTGCGTATCGGTATGGATCTCTTCTGACGACGGACCGACAACCAACGCAGACAACACACCGGAAATATAGGGCCGGATGACAGAAGGACGTGGGCGAAATACTTTATTCGCCGGAAATAAAGCGACTTGCGACGAAAACAGTAATCCGCCTTCTTCCAGGTTACTTTCCGCTTTTAATTGCTGGTGGCCCACCGCATACCGACCATCGGCGCTGGCGTGTCCTTTCAGCGTAAATTGATGCCCAACCTGTAAACCGGGATAACTGTTAACGGCACGCGCGTAATGTGACTGTGATTCCCACTGTTCCATGCACAACGCCGCCTGTGCCTCCAGTTGATTACGCTCTTCCTGACGCCGGTCGTCATAGATAGAAAGTTTGGGATTGATGGAATAGCCGCTGTTCGCTTTGGCGCTGGCGCTGACTGCCGCAGCGTTTTTAACGTTATAACCATTCATTTCCGCAGAACCTGGGATAATCATGCGATGAATATGCCAGGCGCGTAGCCCATATCCTTGCTGATCGCCGATTTTCGATTGATACGGTAATACGGCTAAAGGCGCATTAATAAACGTCGAAGGGTGATCAGCCAACACCAGTACATGACGCCCCTCTTCATGGCGGAAGAAATAGAAAATACCTGCCTGTTCCAGTTGACGCGTCACAAAGTCAAAATCCGATTCTTTGTACTGCATACAATATTCAAGCTTCGGATAATGGCTTTTTAACGCCAGTTCAACGTCGTTAAACCCACGTTTACGGAAAATATCGCATACCATATCCGGCACACTGATACGCTGATAAACGCGCAGATTGCGGGTTAACGTCAGCATTTTCAGCCACGGTTCAATGCGTGCCTGATAACAAAACTGGCCGTCGGTAAAACCTTGTTGCTGTAATTCAGTCAATACGCCATGCACAATACGGTAATTTGGCGCTTCACCAATACGAAATGCCAGTGGTTTACCGATATAAGGCTCCAGCTTGTCCCAGTCTGCGCTGGAATAGAGCTGAACAGAAAATGAATAAGGCTGAGACAGGTGTTCTTCACCTTCGATTTTACTCAGCGCCACAATATTCGACAGGCTACCGATAACCTGTAAAAAACGATTTTTTTGCCCTAACAGCATATTTTTACCTGCATTTTTTTATTCAAACCGCGTAAAGATTCGCACATTCAGCCAAATAAACACGCTGAATATTGCTATCTCCGGTATTCCCTAAACAACCATCCCACCCCAATCGGCGGCTGCCATTTAACCTATTGCCCTGCCCACTATGCTGCACCAGTAATTCCAGCGAAAAAGAGAGCAGCGGCCCGGCAAATTGCCACACCCACTGCGTCAATTTGCGATGTTGTTCATTTCCCGGCATAAATGCGGCGTGCCGCCAGGCGGCAAACGGCCCCAACTGAATATGAAACCCTGACTGGATATCCCAATAGGCATGACCCAACATCGGGTTATCACCCAACAAACTGCGGCCCAGGCAACAACAATGCGCCTGTTCGGCATATTGCCAGCGCCCTTTAAAGGGATTAATGCTGACCGGCATGTTAAATTCCCGCTGCAACAGATGCTGTAAGTTCACCATTGTGCGAACTGGTGTCGCCAGTAACCCAACACAAGCAGGATGAGCGCGTTGGGTTTCGCTCTCGGTCAATTGTCCGGCTGCCGCAGCAATGACTGCCGGTAGTGCCCGAGAACCTTGCAGTTCTGCGTTGACGTATAACCGGTATTTCTGCCATGCCTGAAAACGTAAACTCAGCAGCCGATGGGTAAAAATATCAATAAACGCCTGAGCTGATTCATCACCATAGCGATAACGCCTGTCGATCAGCCATTCGGTATAGCGCAACGGTAATGCGCCAAAAGTCCCTAACAGGCCAAAGTGATGTACCGCCATGCGATATTGTTCATGCCCCTCTTGAGGAGGCATCAGGGATTCGACTTCCCTTTCCGGCGCCTCCAGTGTTGGTACAGAACTGAATTGCACCACATCATCAGGGATGATCACTGTTTCTTCATTTTGACGATGACGTTTAAGCAACCGGCGTACATTCTGATAAAAACGACCACCAACCAAACGCACCTTGTTTTTTGCATTATTGCTTGTTAAAGCCATGTCAGTTTCCCGCTGCGGCGTGGCCAGCGACGCGTACTATTATTAATCGTCTCTAACTGTGTGACAGTTTGCGTGAAGCTGTTAATTGGCGCATACATAGCGATAAAACGTTCCAACAGACTGCAATACAGATAAAAATCGACAAATTCACCCGCTTGTGCCTGAAAGATCAGGGTTACCTCCAGTCCCCGCGCCAGAGAATAAGGGTCGGCGGGGTTTAAGCGTGCACTTACCGGCGCAATCGCAATCTGTTGTAATTGTGCAATCAACCTCGATATGGCCGGATCACTGATCAGGTTGTAGAGTTCCAGCGTTTCTTTTAAGCACTGAACTCCCTGCGGACCACTCAGTAACATTTGGTTCAAATTGAGTTGCGACACCAGCCGCCAGTTCAACGCACAACTTGGTTGTGGACGTACCGGTAATCGGGGGCGGATCAATCCCAGAATTTTCACACCTGGCAAAGCACTTTCCGATTCGAAATCCCCATCAGGATGACCGTTACTCAACTGCTGTGGTACATCGCGGTTGGTACAGGTCAGACTCAGTATCACCACATCGGTTTCTGGTTTCAGATGTTCGCCGCGACTATCAGAAAAACTGATGAACATATTCATCCCTGTGTCGTCATGTCTTAGTGAAGGGCGCGGTGACGCCTGCCAGAACAATGGAATCGGCTCGTCATATTGTGTGTGTTCAATGCCAAATAACGACGGCATCGGACTGGAACTCAATTGCTCTTGCTGACGGCTGACAACCTCAACTTGGTTGATGGTATAAACTTCCATGCTTTGTGGACGACGTGCATCCGGCTGAACCAAGTATTCATGCTCGGTTTCCAGTGGAATAATTGGCTCCGCCTGATGAGGAAACAGATTGACGATGGGTACGCAATTCAACCGGAAGGTTTCGTTGCTGATTTTATCATTCATACGTTCAATACGACGCAATGCTATACAATCCTTAAGCCGGAAACGATATTGCAACTCGTCTGATGAACTGGAGATCAAGCCGGCATCAGGTAACGGAATATCCAGAAATAAAAATCTTTCAGGAAAACTGAAATAATCGCGGAACAAGTGGTGAACCGGATTTATCAATAAATCATCAGCACATAAGTTGTCTTGCGGGTCAAAACCCACCACTTGAATATCCCGACTATTCATGCTGAATGTGCGCTCGCCCAACCGGCATTCCAGTTGCTTAACTTGTGCCGACAGCAATTCATACAAGCTGTGAGTCAGCACCGGTACGCCATGTAAGTACAAACGAATATGGCGAGCCTGAAAACTGGCGCCTGGCCACAACGTAAAGTTCAACGTTAAGATAAAATCCCGGTCGTAAGGGTCCGGCGTCAGTTCCGCGTAAGTTAAATCCAACGGCAACATTTCCAGTGGATATACTGTACGGAAATGGCATGCCACATCATCTACCGGCTGAGAAATCAATGAGGTATGCCGTGCTACCGACATCATCCCGGTAACGCCGGATGTCTGCGGATCTTGTTGAAACTGCACCAGCGATACCGACGGTACCTGACGCAAAAACTGCGGCGCTAGCACTTCCAACATTGCGTTACTTAGCTCCGGCATATCTTCATCAATACGTTGATGGATTTTTGCCGTTAAAAAAGCAAAAGATTCCACCAGACGTTCTACATGCGGATCTTCCGAAACGCCCTCCGCAAATCCAAGACGTTTAGCTATTTTAGGAAAACGCTGAGAAAACGCAGCGCCATATTGTCTTAAATAATTTAATTCCCGGTTGTAATAAGTCAGTATTTTCTGTGGTAATAGCATCATATTGTTTATTATTATTTATCCCATGAAATTGAATAGGTATATGCGGTACTGCTCCATGAAATAGAAAACACCACCTGTTCATTGAAAAAGTCTCCATTCACCCAGAAAGTAATATTCTCCGGCGTATTTTTCTGTAATGTTATAACGACATTTTTCAAGCGTGGTTCGAACCAGGAAATAGCTTGGTAAATATTATTGCTCAGTGCATCAATACGTTCATCATCGGAAATATCCACATTAATGACATCGGAAACACCATAATTTAAAACTGATTTCGGCAACTCCCCAAATAATGGTGAAATTGCAGAGATCGGTCTTGATGAAAACAGCATACCCAAATCGGAAATCAGGCTTCGTACGACTTCCTGACGTGACCAGTTCAGCGTTACGCCACGTTTTTCATCTTGTGGGTAATCGTCTTTCAGACGATGGAGAAATGAGGGCTGAATCATAATATCTTTCCGGGCAGAAACCGCCGGCCAAAGGCCGGCAGTAAACAATCAAGATTACTGTTTCTTGTTCTCGATAAGATCCCAACCTTCTGGACCTGCTTTGCTGCCTTTGGTTCCATCTGGGCTGAGTGGGGTGAATGTCCATTTAATTTTGGAATAAGTGATAGAAAACTGCTCTTGTGGAAATTCACCACCGCGTGAACAGGTTTCATGAACATCGGAGATAATACATTCGTCCATTTCCACTTCCGCGTAAGGATGCATTTCCCCTTTGAAAATCGTACAGATTTCCAGTTTCACCTTCTTAATCGCCGTACCCTGCGCCACTGCGGACAACAATTTGATAGAACTGATGTCCATCACCTTCACACAGTCAATGGTACGGAAACCCGCTGCGCCAACGGTAATTTTACGTTTACCACTGTCTGCGATACGTGCGTGGTTGAACGCACCAAAGTTGACATGCTCCAGCTCAATCCAGTCTTTATGCTTGCTATCGGTACTCTCACCTTTAATACCATCGATTTGTAAAAAAATTGAAGAACTCATAATTAACCACTCCAGTTAGTTGTAATAAATAAAAATAAATGGGACAAATTTTAATAAATAGAATAATCAAGCCGCCGATGCTGATGACGGCGGTAAATCAGCAACCAACCGTAAAGACATACTTAATCCTTCCAATTGGAAATGCGGTCTTAAATAAGTTACCGCTCGGTATGTTCCAGGTGCTCCGGGAACTTCAACAACATCAATCCTTGCCTCCCGCAATGGATGACTGGCTTTAATTTCTGCACCGACGGTATCAGAGCCAACAATATATTGGTTGATCCAACTTTGCAGATAAGACTGACATTCTCCGCGGGACATAAAACTCCCCACTTTGTCACGCACGATCATTTTCAAATAATGGGCGAAACGAGAAGTCGTCATAATGTATTGCAATTGTGTTGATAATTTTGCGTTGGCATTTGCCAGGTCGGAATTATATTTCCGCGGTTTGTTAGGCGACTGTACCGAGAAAAAGGCGGCATAGTCGGTACCTTTATAATAAACCAGAGGAATGAACCCTAATTCCGCTAACTCTCTTTCACGGCGATCAGAAATGGCTACCTCAGTCGGGCATTGCAACATCTTTTCACCGGACACAGAGGAGTAATGATGGGTCGGCAATGCTTCTACCAATCCCCCGCCTTCCACACCGCGAATCGCCGCGCACCAGCCATATTGTTCAAATGCAGATACCATACGGCCTGCCAGTGCATAAGCGGCGTTAATCCACAGATAACTGCTGCTGTCCCCTTCTTTTACCCGCTCTTCGAAACAGAACTGTTCAACTGGGATGGTTTTTGCCCCGTAAGGTAAACGGCCAATCACCCGCGGTAAAGTCAAGCCAACATAGCGGGAGTCATCAGATTCCCGGAAACGCTTCCAGCGCAGATAATCGGATGTTTCAAACAGTTTGGACAAATCACGTGGACGTGGCAGTTCACCAAAATCATTCAGCCCTAACATGCCTGCGTTGGCTGAACTGATAAACGGTGCATGGGCTGCTGCTGCCACATGGGAAATCTGCTCCAGCAAGTAAAGATCTTCCGGGCTGTTATCAAAGTCAAAATCACCGACAAATGCTGAGTAAGGTTCACCACCAAAGGTGCCATACTCATACTCGTAAACATTCTTAAACAACATTGACTGATCGAAATCAGATGCCGATTTAAAGTCTTTAATTAAATCGGTTTTTGTCGCATTCAACATGCGGATCTGGGTATTATCAGTTTCACTTTGGTCGAGTAATCCTTTAAGCCCTACCCAAGACGATTCCAGACGCTGGAATTCCGGGTGATGCAACACCAGGCTCAGTTGAGCGGACATCAGCGCGTCAATCGCGGCAATACGCTCTTCAATGCTGTTTACTAAATCACCAGAGACCACCAGCGAACCTGACGTTACTTCGGCCAGAAACTGGTCGAGCTGGCTTTTGACCCGATCACGATCGGCTTCCCGGCGAATAGCTTGGGTGTTATCAATAATCTGATCAAGAAAATCACCGTTTGTTTCCAGCGTTTTCAATTCTTGCTGTTCAACAACGCTCTGTTCCATGCTTTCCTCACTGTGCATTGTTATTTTCCGGAGTGACGTCATCCGCCGTATTTTCTGTGGCTGGCGTTTCTGCCTCTTCCTTATTTACTTGCGGTAATTTGTCTGCATGTTCAGCAAGAATTTCCGCCAGACGATCACGCAATTTTTCATTGCTCAATGCTCGGCCTTTCAGATCGCTTAATTTGCTGCGAACCTCCAGTAAATTACGCAGCGGTTCAATCTGCTTCGCCAAATTCTCTGGGGTAAAGTCCGCCATTGATTTAAATTGCAAATCGACATTAATAAATCCACTTTGGCCAGGCAGTGCACTTTCAACTTGTAATTCCAATGAAGGTGTCATACCTTCCATTACTGCATTAAAATTATCTTTATCAATATGCATGAAACGGCGTTCACGCATAGGAATTGACTGCTCAGCAAATTGACCAATGACACCAATGACCAAAGGCAATTCTTTTTTCTCGACCGCACCACCTAATTCAACATCATAAGTAATCTGAACTCGGGGCGGTCTCACTTTATCAAGCTTACGTTGAGTATTCATGGCACCTTTATACCTTTATATATGACAGGAAGTGCAAACTGACGTTAAACCGCACCAAACCTGATTAAATAACCGAACAAGATGAGATAGACGAAGAGATCAATTAACGTCTATTTATAGCAATCTAATATGCTGTGACACATTTAATTATATTTAAAACCCACCGTGTGTCGGCTGGTGAATAAGTTCTCATGTATATTAATTTAATGCAATACTTACGAGGTTAAATATAATGTCGAAAATCTTTCAAATTAATTCAATTGTTTGTATTTAAAGATTAAATTAAAAATCATGTATTGTAATTAAAGTGTATTTTCATACTTGTCTTATTTTTTAATCTGCTATTTTTAGTAGTGAAGCTCTGATTAGTAAGAAAAATTAAAATATAGTTGTAATTAAAATGTTAATTGTGGTTTTTATCATAGCTAACCTGAAATGGTTATATTAATTATCAATTTGTTAGATTCTAAAGTGTTTAATTAAATGGAAATAATAAAGTGAAAAATAGGGAATGGAAATGATGTGAATAAATATTATTTTCAATTCTAAAAAATAATTTATTTCATGGAATATTGATATGTATGGTTATTTTCTTGCAGTAAGCATTGACTGCCAATGAATGTATTCATATAGGGTTCCCCGCCCTGTCGGACAAGACGGGGTTTACGGCGGTTTTTGCTTAATCTAAGGGGCATACCCGAATAATATGACCGTCAGGGTCTTCAACGAGGAAAGTACGACCAAAGACTTCAGTGTAAGGTTCTTGCACGATTTTGATGTCGGGGTTCTTCCGCCATTCCTCAAAGAGGCGATCTACGTCTTCGTGAGATGGCAACATAATACCGATCTCAGAGAACCGCGGGACAGCAACATCTGGCTTGGTTCCACCAGACCAAATAGCAAACAGTGCTTTACCATCGGCAGCAAATGCCACATAGCGGGGGCTGGAAAACACGGGTTCAGAATTGAAAAGTGTCTGGTAGAAGGCTGTCGAACGTTCGATATCAGATACGTAGACAAGCTGAAGGTTGGGTTTGGGAGATACTGTCATCATGTCATTCTCATGTAAGCTTGATTCAATATAAGAAAGTAAAAACAAACGGTTATATAACTCAACATGTAACAATTTGTTATTGTATTGCACTTATCATTTTAAAGTAATGTTGATTATATGTATATATATACATGTAATGACTATGAAACTCTTTTTGACTGAAAAGAGTCATCTCCTTGGAAGTGGAACCAATATGGAAATGGACGACTGGTGCAAAAATGCGAGCCCCCATTCGAGCTAGTGGATCGGACCATTGTTCAGCGCCATTCACAATAATGCCGAACTTATTTCCAGCAGTAGCTCTGGATACATAGTCCTTGAACGTATCTCCCACACGAGGATGATTAAATAAAGCCTCGTTCTCGTACTGAGGGCTCAACATGCTGTCAATATACACTCGAAACAAACCACTGATAGCCCGTTCAGCTTCTGTAGACATGCTGGCAAACAAATCAAAAAATAGAGCATCATCGAAGCATTGTATTGAAGCACGTCAGTTATCAGATTAGCCTAATCTTCCACCGAACAAACTCATCTTGCATAATTAACTTTTACGCAACAACAAAGTAACAAATTCACCTTAACGTTACAATTAAATTAATTGTTTTTTTATTGACACTGTGATTTAAATCATATAAAAGAAATCGAGTTCATCGATGACTATCCTCTCTATCCTTTCATGATTTCACTGGCCTTGAAACACTGAATAATTTGTCAAATTTACAGAAAGAATTATCTGATTGAAATATCAGATATTTTGTAATTTTAATGGCTTTTTTGGCAATTTGAGAAGTTCGATAAAAGTGAAACATTCATCACAGGTAATAATCTTAATTTAGCAAAAAATATCCCTGATTTGAGATACCTTCTTCTATATTGGCAAATATTTTATACTCTGTATTATAAGATACCAAATGATATACATAAATAATTTTAATGTATTTTTGGGGTGAAAATGTTAAATTTCTCTATACACCCCGCGTCTGCTCAAGTGATTTGACGGCACCATACGGCTTCACCCGGCTGTAATTGTTCTGCGCTCAGCCTGGTTACCTGATTCAATATCAACGCTGGCCTGCACCGCTCTTGACTGTAATTAAAACATAATAATAATCTTATTATGGTATTTATTCATAAAAAACCCAGATAAAAAACCAATAACACTAGATTTAAATCTATTAAATAAACCTACTTATTAAGAAATTATTTATCAAATTAATGACATTGACACTATAATACTCATCATTCTAACAAATAGAAATTTACTTCTCTTAAAATAATTTAATGAATCAGCGATAGGATTTTTTCATCAGAATTCATATATCCACATTTTTATTATAAGTATTAAATGGAATTAATAGATTTCTATTTATAATAGTGCGGATTATCTGCTATCTATCTTTTCGCCGCTATCAAACCACCAGCGGTGATATAAATGTCAGAGTGTTTATTCTTATCCTCGCTCTTTTAGCACAAAAAAATATTTTTACAATATATAATTTGTAAAAATATCAAATTTTCATGATGGCTCACTAATTTATAAATTAACAGATGGTTACTCTTTAAAATCTCCATGTAGATCTATACTTATCTAGTTCGTTAATATTTTTAGAACACTCTTTTAACCTTATTTTAACCTCACAAGGATATGCATCATGGGTGTTTTTCAGTATAAAGATTTTGATGACACGACTTCTAAAGAATTATTTTCTGACGCTAAAGTTATTTCAGGGTATGCTTACCATAATCTAGGCAGTGGGTTTGCCGAAGGGTATTACAACTATGGTTATGGTTTGGGAATACCATTAACGCTGGTGACTGCGCTTATTGGTAGTACGACCTCACAGGGTGTCTCGACTAAATTACCCTGGAACCCAGATGCGGAAAAACAAGCACGGGATAAACTAAACGAAGAGGGATGGTTTACTATCAGCGCCGATGAATTGGACTATAAGGGGAAAACGGATGCCCGTGGTACTTTTTATGGCGAAAAATCAAGTCACTCCACTGCCCAGGCTGAGGTGATGGGGAAATATGATGCTGATGGTAACCTAACATCAATTGGTATTGCATTTCGTGGCACCAGCGGCCCCCGGGAATCATTAATCACCGATACATTCGGCGACGTTATTAATAATGTGTTGGTAGGTTTAGGGAAAACAGAATATTCGAATAACTATACACCAAATGCTTTTGGCCGACTGTTAGATCATGTCGCCAACTATGCCAAAGCTCACGGTCTGACTGGGCAGGATGTTCTGGTCAGCGGCCATAGTTTGGGTGGGTTAGCGGCGAATAGCATGGCGGGATCCAGCGAGACGAAATGGGGTGGGTTTTACTCTGAGTCGAACTATATAACCTTCGCCTCGCCATCACAGTATGAGAAAGGCAACAAGGTGCTGAACGTGGGATATGAGAATGACCCGGTATTCCGTGTACTGACTGGTACCAGCACCACTGCATCGTCGGTGGGCGTGCACGATGCACCAAAGGATTCGGCGACAAATAATATTGTCAACTTTAACGATCACTACGCATCAACCGCGTGGAATCTGCTTCCCTTCTCTATCGCCAACTTGTCAACCTGGGTTTCGCATGTCACACCTTTCTATCAGAGTGGTATGCAACGGGTTATGGATTCAACGTTCTATGACCTAACCCATAAAGACTCCACGATTGTCGTCAGCAATCTTTCCAACGTCACCCGTGGCAATACTTGGGTGGAGGATTTAAACCGGAACGCGGAGAAACATACTGGTAGTACTTTCATTATTGGTACTAAAGGTAATGATCTGATTAAAGGTGGCAAAGGAAACGATTATCTGGAAGGTTTCGACGGTAATGATATATTCCGCGATGACGGTGGATTTAATATGATTGCTGGCGGGAAAGGCTATAATACCTTTGACTTACAGAAGTCGTTAAAGAACGCGGAAATAGCCTATGACAAGGCGGGGACATTGTATCTGCGCGATGCACACGGTGATATCACTATCGCCACGGACATCTCCACAATAAGAAGCAAGGAAAGTACCTGGTTGTTTCTGACCAAAACGGTGGATTCGCAGGTCAGAGCTGACGGTTTATATTCCAACCAAGGAGTGAAACAGTACGCCAATTCGGTAACCGGTAATGATGGGAATGATACCCTCACTTCCAAAACCTCCGGCTCCTGGCTGTTCGGTCTGGATGGTGACGATACTCTGATCGGCTTCGGCAACAACAATGTTTTTGTTGGCGGTGAAGGTAACGATGTGCTGAAAAGTCAGGGTAATAACAATACCTTCCTGTTCAGCGGCGATTTTGGACAAGATATTGTTTACGGTTACAATAAAACCGATAAACTGGTATTTCTGGGCACAGAAGGCAGCAGTGACGAAAAAAGTAGTTATCTGGATCACGCTACGATGGTGGACAATAATGTGGTGTTTACCTTTGGGCAAAATTCAGTCACTTTGGTTGGCATAAGTATGGATAGCCTGTTCGCAGACAATATAATATTGGCATAACAACACAAAAATCATGCGATACACTTATCCATAATGTGGCCATGAAAAATGGCCACCTTTTGGCAAATCAGGCGTTTTTACTTAGTTTCCACAGCCATATGCTCTGTAAATGATGTATGAACCACCGCATATTTCGCCTGCCATGCTTTAGGATTGATCAAATAATGTTGCCGGAAGCGTTTAGAAAAATGACTTGGGCTGGAATATCCCACTGCGGTAGAAACATCAATGACAGTCATCCCTTTTTTCAATAAATTTTCTGCGGTTGTCATACGGACATTTTCCAGATATTGATGGAAAGTACAAAAAACAACAGCACGAAATCCCTCTTTTAATTGCCGCTCATTCAAACCAACCGATTTTGATAATGATTTTATCGTCCAGGGATAATGATAATCACTGTTAATTATTTTTATTGCATTGTAAATGGCCCGGCGCTGCAAACTGTTGATCACATCATATTGACAATCATAAATTTGCGCCGATACACAAGCGAGTATCTCTAATGCTTTCGCCTTTAAATAAATTTTCCTTATACTACCATTTAGCTGACACTCTTCTATTTGATTAACTATCTGCATAAATGGTGGGTAGATAGGGCATGCCATCATCAATACATCACTGTAACTGCCGTTTTTCTCAAAACCAGCAGCTAATTGAGTGAAAGGCGGTAACCCCTGGGCGACAATTTCGCTTAATGAAAATCGAATATCGAGAATATGCCATTCTCCACAACCAAAGAAATTCATGCCTCGTGTTGTCTTAGGGGAATAGAAAAACAGCATCGTTCCTGAATTTATATCTAAAACATCGCCATTTTCAATCGCCATCTTGCCTTTCCCGCTTAGAACAAAAGCAATTGATACGGTCGGCGGACCCTCACAATATTCTATAATATCTTGCTTAATCTCGAAATTCATTCTGTTTATATGAATTCCATCAGATAATTCTTCCGTTAGAAACGGTGAGTTCGCCTTATTTTCCTCCTCATGTGAATTCATACAATGACCAGCAGTGAAAATTTTCAATTTTCTGCTATAAATCGTATCCATGAGCTCCCCTGTCAAATTAGCGCCAAGTGCCTCAAAAGTACTATTATATTTTTATTTATAATTTAATACCACGCCTTGTAAACATGGGTTTCTAGCATTCAGCTTTTCAACTCAAGAAGGTAAGCACTGAAAGCAGATTGCTAACTACATATTAGCCATCATTAATGATCCTAGTTACAATAGTACGTAATGCGTTACTTTTGTCCCTATCCCGCTAGCCTTGTTCTACGACTCCCGATAGTCTCCTTTTCAGATTTTTTCCACACTTAACTTTATAAGACACAGATAAATAGAGTACAAAGAGTATCTATATGAAAAGAAAATATGCTAAGGCGTCTGCCTTATGTTGTCTGATTTCGCCTGTGGCATGGGCTGAAAATTCACCTTTCTTATCAGGATCGTGATATTTACCGTGATTTCATCGGTGGTAAATGGAAAGAGAAACATCACGCCACAACCCAGGAACTGCGTTTAAATTCCGGCTTTTCAAATGGGGTTACCAGCGTGTTCGGTGGTTGGTTTTCAGATGAAAGTAATAAACATCATACCAGCAGCTATCCCGGTTACTATGGTGATGCCTTTAACACAATAAAAGGAAGATCGCTGGCACTGTTTGGTGAAGTTAAATTACCGGTTGCTTCTCAATGGGATCTGACCCTTGGCGGTCGCTTGTCGCATGAAAAATCGCAGATAGACTATTCAGGTCGTACTGGCATGATGGCGGTCGAAGCTTTTGATAATCAGGTCTCCAGCAATGAATTCACTCCTAAGGCGGCCTTGGGCTGGCAATTGACGCCAGATACCCATTTCTATCTCTCTGCCACTAAAGGATACAAACCCAGCGGATTCAATAATATTGTCGCCACCGCCAACGATAGAAAGCCCTACGATACTGAAACTTCAGATAATTATGAGTTTGGCTGGCATACATCGTTCTTCGATAACGTCATGACGTTAGATAGTGCTGTTTACTATATCCGTTCAAAAGACAAGCAGATCTATGTTGGACCAGTCGCTATGCAATCTATTCGCAATGCAGGCAAAGCGGAAAGCAAAGGTATTGAGCTGAATAGTCAGATTAAACCCATGCAAGGACTTAAACTTTCTCTTGGTGGGAGTATCAGTAAGTCAAATTTCACTAACGCGACCGATACAGAAACGGGTGTAAGTTATGACAACAAACGTCTGCCTTATGCACCAGATGTCATGCTAAATGCAGGTTTCGACTATCTGATTGATCAAACACTGTTACCGGGTAACCTCTATTTAAGTGCTGGCGCCCGCTACTATTCAAAAAGCTACTTTAATGCAGCGAATACCCTTGAGCAAGGAGGATATACCCTCTGCGACGCTTCACTCAGTTTAGAAATGGCACATGGCATTAACATAAAACTTTACGGCGAAAATCTGGGTGACAAAAAATACCGAGTCTCCAGTTTCCAAGTAGGGCCAAATACACTCAATATGATAAGTAAGGGCTTGAATGTTGGGTTGGATGTGAGTGTTGCACTATGACGCACAATATCTTCCACCCCGTCATGTATCGTTACTGCTGCTGACTTTGGCGGGTGTCTATACCATCAAAGATATGCCTTAAGGACTCCCTGTATATGAATCAATCGAGATGCAAGAATTTCCCTTTAATTACTCGTCAGCTAACAAATATGTGGGATAAAAGTTCTGAACTGTGGTTTGTAAAAGATAGAGAATTCCGTTTAATTTATGGAAACAAGGTATTTATTAAAGTTAATAAACTTCCTAAAGACTTTGATGTTATCGGGTATTCTGAAAAAGAATTGCTGACACCATTTCGTCATTTTGCCCACTTTTTTGAAGAACATGATAGTAAGGTCTTAGAGCGTATGCAGAGAATATCAGCCATAGGGATTTATCCAGTGGGGAAAAGTGAACAATTTAGATCTTATTTTTATAACAAATTCCCATTAATGGATGAAAATAATCAATGTATTGGTGTGGTTTCTCATGCTAGAGAAATAGAGCATTTTGCAATGACTCATTATATTAAACATCATATGTTTACCCCTGTTAAATTTAATCCACCGAACGATATATTAAAAGAGAAAGAGTGGATGGTTATTTTCCTGTTTTGCTGCGGTCTCAGTAATAAAAATATAGCGGTCAAAATGGATATTTCATGCCGTACTGTGGAAAAATATTTCGAAGATATTTATGAGAAACTTTCTGTTAGATCAGTTATAGAGTTAAGATTATTTTGTAAAGAAAATGGCTATGATCTCTATATTCCACCAAGATATTATAAAACTATGGGCTATTTCACTTTGCCGTGACGTACTTTATATAGAACACTCTCTGCAACATCTGCATTATGATGAAATTCACGGAATTCACCCCGAGGGGTTTCCTGATGAAGCGACAAAAATTAAAAGGATAAAACCTGTAAACTTGGTTTGTCAGCGGTCTGCCTCTATTTTACTATAGAGGTTTTTTTATTATTTTAAACAATGCTGATGTTGTTTTTGTTAATCATTTATTTTGATTAAGAATTTTATGGCATTATTTATCAAGAGCGGAACCTATTATATTAATATGAAGTTGATGCAAAGATTATTTTCATGATTTACACTTCAAGTGCGTCAGATTTTCTTTATTATTAATCAGGAGTTGAATATGAAAAAATTAATATCTATGCTATTTATTTTCATTGGTATGATTAGTGCCCCCGCATTCTCGGCGGAAACGAATAGTGGTGTTGTTAGAGTTGCAGAAATAAAAGCTGATTGGGACAATCCTGCACATTATCTTTATACATTCAGCGGAAGTTTAGTCGGTAACTGTGGAAAACCAGGTTATATTTGGTCAGGATCAAGCGCTGAAAACATCAATAAGCTATTAAGTCAAGCTTATTTACAGGGTTTAAATATTAAAGTTGGTATAGAAAACGCAAGTTGTAATATAACTACGGTTTACGTTATTAAACAATAGAAATTAACTGTTACATTATTATAAACAGGATAAAGAGTTAAAAAAATCCTCCGCTTAATAGTAGAGGATTTTTAAATTAACTTAAACAACTTTTCCTTTATGGAATTATTCCAATACGACGTCTATTATTCGCAATATACTTCAGTGGCGAAATTTGGCGTATTTTCAATAGTGTCATGAACTGGGCAAGTTTTATTAATAAAATCAACAAAGGCGTGAATTTCTTCTTCGCTATTATCGGCTTTAATATGAAATTTTGTTACTATTTTAGAAAAACCTAGTTTCGCTTGTTTATTTCTACCAGTGAAACCATCAGTATCAAGCTCACCTTCCAGATCAATGTGAATATCAATTAAATTAATTTTATGCACTTTAGCAAAGGCTTTTGCGACGATACATTTACAGGCCCCCAAAGAACAGAGCAGAGCCTCAACAGGATTCATCCCTTGGTCAGTGCCGCCTAAATTACGCGGTTCATCTAAATAAAAGGAGAAATCTCTTGATGTACATTCAACTTTCAATCCAGCTACAGATTTTGCTGTGGCAGTAAATAGTTCTTTCGCCATGATCCAACTCCTTATCATCAACATTCGTTTTTCGTAAGGTCAAACACTGATTGTTATCATAACTTTTAATTTTTCTTTTTTGTTTTTAAAATGTTTATCTTGCTTTCAGCATCACAAATCTTAATTAGGGTAAAACTCAGAAGACAAGATCTGGGAAATATGCCAAATACATACATCAGGAAACACATCCAACCCCGTTTCATTCATTGCTGAGGCGACGGCCTTCGACCAAACAACATCAATCCAATCTGAATCGCTTAATTTCGTTTTTAAACTGGGCGATTCTTTTAAGCCATAAAGAATTTCTTTTCTTTGTGCTTTAATTGTTCTTTCCCAACTTGTTCCTCTATAACTTGGCTGATATTTCCATTTCAGTAAATGAGTAATTAATACTGCCATGCGACTAGCCAACTCACGCTGCTCGCTCTTACCCACGTCTTCGATCTCCTCAGCAATGTTGACTATGTCAATCTCAGAAAATTTACCGGCACGTAATAATGCCGCCTGCTCATTTGCCCAAGCGACTACATCAGTTTCGTAACGTGTATGATTCATAACTGCCCCCACTAATAGGCCTGCCATACAGATAATTCATATGGCAGTCTGTCAGAGAATACATTCTGGGTCAAAAAAGAAGTTATCTTCAACAGAATGTTTATCCCACTTTCGGCAGCATCCCACCCACAAGCGCGATCTGAATTGCTATCACTGCAACACCACAGGCAAATACCAGCGCCAATACTGGTTTACCGCCTAATACCCGATACCGGCGTTCATTATGCTGGCGGGATTTAAATGCTAGTAGGCTGGGTAATACCAGCGCCAAAATAGATAAAGCCACAGCGGCATATCCCAAAGCCATCACAAAACCTTTTGGATAAAACAGAGCAAAAACCAATGGTGGAACGAAAGTCAGCAAACCGGTCTGCATACGTCCTGTTATATTATTTTTGCGTTTAAACAGATCACCGAGAAAATCAAACAAACCAAGTGCAACACCAAGAAATGAGGTAGTGAGCGACAGATTAGCAAACATTTGTACTGAAATTTCAGTTTTTGGTGAAGCAACAACTTCACGAATACTGTGTAATAAACCATTCAACCCTGAATTTTCAGCTAAAATACCAACGAATGTGACGGAATTGATACTGCCCAACGTCGCTAATTGCCAAAAAATATAAGCGAATAGCGGAATAGCGCTACCGATAATAAACACCCAGCGTAATTTACGTATATCTCCACCCATATATTTGACAATGCTGGGAATACTGCCGTGAAAACCAAATGAGGTGAAAATCACAGGAATTGAGGATAACACTAATCCTTGTTGTAATGGCATAGTCAGTAAGTTGGTATGCTGAACATGCGGCATCATCAGCCCCAGCATTAATATCAGAAAAATGATTTTTGCACTGAAAAGTACCCGGTTAACCATATCTACTGAACTGGTGCCAATGCAAACAATTCCACCGCCAATCACAGTAAACAGTGCAACACCGATTGAAGCAGGCCAAGATAAATCAAACCACTTATTGAGGTTGGTTGTCAGTAATTCCCCTGCTCCACTGATATATGCTGATGTCAGTGCATACATCAGAAACATCATACTGAAACCTGCTAATATTTTACCGCCACTGCCAAGATAACGTTGGGCCAGTGTTCCCAACCCCGTATCAGGAGACTCATATTGATAAACTTCAACCATCAATAATGCGGTATAACTCATCAAAACCCATAACCCAACCAGCATGATAAAACTTATACCAAATCCTACACCGGCGGTCGCCAATGGCATGGCCAGCATTCCAGCGCCAATTGTAGTCCCGGCTATGATAAAGGTACTTCCAAGAGTACGGTTTTTCATATTTTTTCCCTTCAAATAAACAGCAAATGTTTAATAATAGAAAATCAGGCATCTTTCTTTTTATCTTCTTCATCAATGACCTGAGTCAGTTTTTTAATAAAAATCTTCTGGAGCCGTTCCCAATATTCATCAAAATCATCAGTATTACGCAAACAATGGGTCATGACTGCGGCACGTAACAAGTACAGGCTATGAACTTTCTCCCATTCTTCCCGGCTGAAACCACAGCTTTCAGCATAATGCCAGGGAGTATCCCCATATTCTCCATAACCAAGAGAGGTGGAAGAGGTCAAAAAATCATTGGTGTAAGTACGGCCAGAGGCATATGAACAAAGCTCATACATGCGTTTATTAAGGCGGTTGTGATGCCCCAGATCGTCATTGCCTTGCTCTTTAAAAGTAAAATTGACCATATGGAAATCAGGATGCGGCATGGCATGAATTTCAAAACGGCGTTTACCAACAACAAGGGGCTCTACCATTAAAAGTTTTTTAATCATCCAATTGGCTGCCACAATGCCTGAAGCAATCACTTTTCCATAGCCGCTGATATTCAGTGGAACCAATCGGTGTGCAGCCCAAATTGCGGCTGCGCTAGCCCCAGCTTTTGAACCCTCCATAATAGAAGCGCCGAGCACTACATGTTGGTTAGCGGATTGCTCCGATTGTGTCTCAACGTCTTCAAACACATAAGCAGCACGGTAGGAAATCAAGTCAATAATACGCTTATCTTTCATACATACCGCACCGGCTGCATATTGGATAAAGCCAACTTTATGCGGGTCTACGGTAATCGAATCAGCCTGACACATTGCCCTGAAACTTTGATAAAGTTCAGGCTTAGGCCAAATAATATCTTCAGGAATAATGTCTAATTCACGATAACGGCAGATAAGTTCATCATATTCCATAAACTCACCCTGTTCGTTAAGAAACATTGCGCTGGCATACCCTGCATAAGCAGCATCAATATGCAGGTAAAATGAGACGCCATAACGCTCTTCACACTCTTTGCGTAATGCAATAACTTCATCAACCCGATCAATAGCACCAACTTCAGTGGTTCCAACGACGCTCACCATAGCCAAAATCGGTTCGCCCTGCTCTATCAGGCTGAATGTGATTTCACGCATTTTTTCAACATCAGTACGATAGTTTTCATCTACCGGCAGTGAAACAATGTGCTCTTGACCTATCCCTAGAACATCCATCGCTTTCATCCATGAATAATGCTTCGACTGTGGAACCAGAACTTTGCCAAGCATTTCTGGCTTTACCCCGATACCACGGCAAGAAAGTTCACGAACTTGTTCGAAAATACCACGCCGTTTTAATTCATCAGTTAGATCCAGAATATCTGATGACGACATATTCAACAGTTGTTGCTCTGATTTATTCTCAGTCAAATCACAAGATTGCGGGTGTTTTGCAATGGCAAGCGGCATGGTTTTTAAATTACGCGCAACCCATAATCCCTCATAGTTGGCAACGGTTCCACCGGATGTGATATGTCCCCAGGCCCGACGGGCGTCATAGCCAAACATCCGGCACAAATCCAACCCTGCTTCAATTTCCAGCTCGGTTGTCGTCGGGGATGACTCATGAGCACAGTTGTTCGGGTTGTACATCATCGCCATGACATAAGCGAGATTAGAAACCATTAAGGTATCGGCATTGATATGCCCCATATAGCGAGGAGAAAACCAGGGAATAGAGGTGTTTTTCAATTTTGCAGAGAGCTGGTTCAGAATCCCCTCCGTTTTATAAAGGGTTTCTCTGTAATCAGGTTCATAACGATCTACTGAAGTTACCAAGGCGGGATCTTCCGGATGAAAATCAGAACGCCAGTGCATATGCTCACTTACGGCATATTCCATCATTTCTCTAAAAAAAACCGCATTTTCTGATTTAGGGCCTAAAAACAACGCATCAATGTTTAAGTGCGAAGTAAACTGCTTAGTCATAATCACATACCCTTTTCCAACTGACAAAAACGACTGTCAGCAACAGAGAGATTTCGATTTTCTTTATTTGTTAATGAAATCACTATCATTCTCTGATAAGCAGACAGAAACTTTTATGCCACCTGATTTACCAAAAGCTGGTTATACCTTAGCAATCCAGACATTAAAAAAAACCATCAGGTGAAATTGATTAGTCATTAACATATCTATAACCGATCATTTGTTAATAGATATAGTCTATATTTGTTAAAATATTAATGATAATGTTAAATATAAATTCTGATTTTGTGCGCGAGGACAAATAATGGATAAAAATTAATCAAAAACAGAGGGAAATAATAGCTTATTAGATAGTAAGCTTATTAATCATAAGGATTTTTTCTAACATGAAGCTGTTAATAGACAAAATACAGGGCTACCCGTTGAAAATAGCCCTGATTTAAGAAGAAATATTTTCAAGACGATACATTTACCAGAATCACTTTGCCAATAACATCACCGGCTTCCATCATACGATGTGCATCAGCGGCATCTTTCAGATCAAATACTTTACAAATTAATGGGCTGACTTTTCCTGATTTCAGCAGTGGCCAGACATGTTTTTCCAATTCCCTGGCTATCTCTGCTTTTTCTTCCACACTGCGTGAACGTAATGTAGAACCCGTATGAGTCAGACGCTTTTGCATTAAAGGCATCAGATTAAGGTTTTCAGAATTTCCTTTCATCATACCAATCTGAATAATTCGCCCGAACTTAGCAGCAACTTTATAGTTCTTATTGACATAATCACCACCGATTAAATCAACAACCATATCAACGCCGTGATTACCCGTTATTTTCAATACCCGATCAATAAAATCTTCTTTGCGATAATTAATAACAAAGTCAGCGCCTAAGCTGTGTGCAACTTTAGCCTTCTCATCCGAGCCGACAGTTGTAATCACTTTGGCGCCAAAGGCTTTTGCTAACATAATAGTGACACTCCCTATCCCGGAAGTTCCCCCATGAATCAGCAAACTTTCTCCCTGTTTCAACTTGCCAGCCTGGAAAACATTAACCCAGACCGTAAAAAAGTTTTCCGGCAATGCCGCCGCCTGGACAAAATCCAATCCATATATAGGTAAAGCAATGGAATCATGTACCAAGCAATATTCAGCATAACCACCGCCGGCAACAAGAGCGCAAACTTTATCGCCAATATTCCAGCGCTTACAACCTTCACCTCTGGCAACAATTTCTCCTGCAATCTCTAAGCCAGGTAATGAAGAAGCATCAGGTGGTGGTGGATAAGAACCCATTCGCTGAAATATATCAGGCCGGTTAACACCTGCCGCAGCCACTTTAACGAGCAAGTAGCCTTTTTCTAATCGTGGTAATGGCGTTTGAACCAGATGCAATTTTTCCGGGCCGCCAGGCTTAACAATACTGACCGCTAACATATATTGGGGTAATGAATTGATTTGGCTGTGCATACATACCTCTTATTTCTTCTGACGATCCTTTATTATGGATTTCGTTTAATATGATAAGTGGGATTTGAAGTGCCGTAGGACAAAAAACCCATTAAACTATGACCATAACAGAAAACTGTTATATGACAAATATGTGAACAACTCAGAATAAGTTATTACCAACATTATTGTCGGTTATCTGTTCGTTTCTTCTCATGAGTCGTCATTTTAACGATACAATACGCAATCTATAAAAGCTGCAATAAACTTTTTAATTGATGGTTTTTAATCAATTTGGAATCACAGAAGTACAGTTGATAAATGTTGTCTTTGTGATGTCATTAATTTAAAGTGCAACCATTGATATCAAAGAGAGGTATTGATATGTCATCTGTCACTATTCGCAATTTACCTGATGAGGTACACCGCGCTTTACGCGTGCGAGCCGCAATGCACGGTTGCAGTACCGAAGCGGAAATCCGCAACATTCTGGCTGCTGCTGTGAAGCCAGAAGGACGTGTACGCCTAGGAGACTCACTTGCCGCAATTGGCCGTCAAGTGGGGTTGAAGGACAAAGATTTTGAAGGTTTTCAGCGTGATAAGATAGAAGCTGCTGGCGTGCCAGTTATCAACCCTTGGGAGAAATAGGAGTAGAACAGCCTTCGATACCGTGAATTCTTCTATTTTACTTGGTATCATTTACCATGAAAGCTAGACCCGCCACTGGCGAGTGCATGTAAATCATGTATGCTGGATTCTTAAAATCGAAAAATGCCATTGAGGTGAGAATGGAGACAATAGCCGAAGAATCCAATAACTGGGTAATAAAACCGACAAGTGGGTTTAACCAATCTGAACTTATCAAAGCACGCATCACCAACCTTGCTGATCATTTTATTGATGTGCTTAGCAGAAAAGACCCGGATAGTATTTCCCTATTACTGACTTTGCCGGATGATGAATTTTGGGCGGAAATCAAAGGACGTGCCAACTATATTGAAATAGTGGAAACAGCCACTCTGGAAAAGAAAAAACATGAGGAGTTTATCGAAAGCAGAAACGCTTTTCTTGCCTGTCTTGGGGAATTCGGCGGAGTCTACAAGTCCAGCAAAGTTGCTGACATATTAGGAGTGACCCGCCCCACAGTAAATAAATATGGTGAGAATCATAAACTCATTGTATTAAACTGGGGAATAGAAAATTTATATCCTGTTTTCCAGTTTTCGGTAAATAAAAAAACCAGTAATAGAGGATACTTAAAAGGCGTTCCAGAAATACTGGCTAATATAGGGAAAGTAAGCAACATCAGGAAATGCCATTTTTTCACCCGTAGAATCAATACATTTGATCTTGATATCGGCATAGACGGATCTACAACAGTACTGGATATTCTCAGAAATGGTGCGTCAAATGATGAAATTGCTCAATTAGTGAAATTGGCGCAGATCTTCGGCTCTTCTGATGCAACAGCCTGAACAAGTGTTATTTATGCTGTGTGTAAAATCTGAGCCAATAAACGATCACAGCACCCCAGCCGCCGGAGTGGCATCCGTTCACACAACACATCAAACGTTTTGGCAACTTCAGGCGAAGAAAGAGGAAGTGCGGTATTGATCAACCCTGGGCATACCGCATTGACGCGAATACCCGACGGCCCAAAGGCATCAGCCAACGCAGCGACCATCATATTTACGCCCGCTTTGCTGGTGGAATAGGCCGTCGTGAGTTGACCCGTCCTAATGGACCCCATACTCGACGTTGCCACGATACTCCCACGTTTGCCCAGATTCATCATCTGTTCAGCTGCTGCCTGCGCGCTGAATAGAACGCCATCAAGATTGACAGTAAGCAACTTGTGAAAATCGTCCGAACTAATTTGTGGGCCATCGGTAGCTAACGCGATTCCGGCGTTGCAAGCCATCAGATCAACACCACCGAATGGCGTAGAAACATCAACCAACGAGTCCATATCACTGCGCGAGGTGACATCACACCGATGATGATGGTCGCGGCGCCATGACGGGCAGCCCCGCTCCGATGCCACTTGCTCCGCCAGTGACAATCACAGCCTTACCTTCTAGCATACGGCCCATGACATTCCTTATTATGTTGTGTTACCAAGATACGGTGTGATATCAACCGTTGTTTTATGGTATATGATGATATGAACCGCCTGACGGTCTGATCGAACCTAAGCATAAAAATGGCTCGTTGAAGCCGAACACTTTTTTAGGCGCATCAGGTGCGGAACTCATTATCAGCTTCCTCTTGAGTTTATTTAAAATGCCTAAGATACGATATGAAGTTAATTTACTGATTTAAATTGTTAAATATTGAAAACATCCCTCCTTTTTAATTATTGATTGGTGAGTTATATAACTAATTTAAGGATGATCCTTATTTCAGGAAAAATTAAGTCTCTTTGAGACGGGAATAATTAAAGTTGATTGACTTGTCGTTACTGTCACAAAACAGAAAATATGAAAGTTGTGGGCATCCGGGATGTTATTTTCAGAAGGTTGACTGCACCGGATTGTTGGAGCTGAGAGGGATAATTCTAGGAGCCGGAAATTTCTAGTGGTAGTGGTTCGTAATTAAAAACAGTCTGGCTCGTATTTACCCGGCATTCTGATTATGTTAATAATGTGTAAATAAATTTGATATTATATAAGGAAGGGTTGATGAGACGAAAAACAGGGTTTTTCTTTGATGAACATTGTTTTTGGCATAGTACTGGAATACATGTAATGACTCTACCTGTCGGAGGTTGGGTTCAGCCTTCTTCTGGAACTGCACATGCTGAATCGCCGGAAACAAAACGGCGGTTAAAAAATTTGATGGATGTATCAGGCTTGAGCCACTCCTTGCACCTTTCTTCGGCCTCGCCTATTGATGAGCAAACACTACGTAGAATTCATCCCGAAGAGTACCTGAAACAGTTTAAGCAAGTCAGTGATAACGGCGGAGGAATGCTTGGTATAGAAGCCTCTCTGGGTCCGGGAAGCTATGAAATTGCTAAGCTCTCAGCCAGCCTTGCTTGTGCTGCGGTGGAAGCAGTGCTTAGCGGTGAGCTTGATAATGCTTACAGCCTTTCTCGACCACCAGGTCATCACTGTTTGCCTGACAAGCCAATGGGATTTTGTTTTCTAGCAAATATCCCATTGGCAATTGAACACGCAAAAGCACGTTTTAATTTAAAACGAGTTGCGGTCATTGATTGGGATGTTCATCACGGTAATGGGACTCAACATATTTATTGGGATCGTTCTGATGTTTTGACTATCTCGATACATCAGGATGGTTGTTTCCCTCCAGGATACAGCGGTGAAGATGATATCGGGGAAGGTGAAGGGGCAGGTTATAACCTGAATATCCCATTACTTGCTGGAGCCGGACATAATAGTTATATCTATGCAATGACACAGATAGTGCTTCCTGCGCTTGAACGCTTTAAACCGGAACTGATTATTGTCGCCTGTGGCTATGATGCGAATGCGGTGGATCCTTTGGCAAGGATGCTGCTCCATAGTGAAAGTTTTCGGGAGATGACCCAGCTAGTGCAACAGGCAGCAGATAGTTTATGCGACGGAAAACTAGTCGTTGTTCATGAAGGCGGGTATGCGGAGTCTTATGTACCATTCTGTGGATTGGCTGTACTTGAACAGATGAGCGGTATTCGTACTGAAGTCAAAGATCCAATGTTAGATTCTATACGTTTGCAGCAGCCAAGAGCCGAGTTTGAGCTATTTCAACAACAACAGATTGATAAACTTAAAGAAAAATTCGGTCTTTGAGCTTTGTTGCATCGGTCTCGCCTTCATAACATACCAGCGTCTTTTTAGCGCTGGTCTTCAGTCGAAAGTTAATAAATTCACTCATACTTTTTTACCTCAACCAATAAAGTTAGATGAGAGTTTCCATGTGCAAGTGCTGTTTTACGGGATGATGTCAACACATTGACACACCCCCCCCAATCAACGCCATTTTTATCCGGTTGCCACCATGCACCGGTTGGCATTGCCACCACTCCGGGAATAATTCGTTGGGTAACCTCAGCAGGAACCATAGAAATACCACGATCATTAAATACACGCACTAAATCCCCCGGCTCAATATTGCGTTTTTGCGCATCCAGAGGATGAATCCACAATTTCTGGGTTTGAACTTCCTGTATCCAAGGGTTTGAATATTGGGTTGAATTGGAGCGGTTTTTCCCTTTCCAGGTAATTAATTGCAATGGATATTTCTCAGTTAATTTATCCTCTGGTCCTTCGAATGCAGGTACATAATGTGACAATGCCGGGATTTCAGGATTTTGCATGTCATACAGACGTTTAGAAAATATCTCTATTTTTCCTGACGGTGTTGGGAATGGATGATTTTTCGGATCCCGAATATTATCTTCGAAAGCCACGTAAGGCGGTATTTTGAAAAGATGTTTATGCGTACTTTGTAATTCTTCAAAAGTTGGCAAATTTGCTTCCGGCATTACCTGACGATTAGATTCCATAATATGGGCTATCCACTCTTTTTCGTCACGACCTTCGCTGAACTCGCGTTCAACACCCAATTTTGCTGCAACTTCGCGTATCCATTCATAATCAGAACGCCGTTCGAATTCAGGTTGAATCAGCTTTGATGACAGTATGAAATAACTGCCGGTACCCCAGGGATAAGCTATATTCCAGCGCTCCATAAAACTGGTTTCCGGCAATAAGATATCTGCATATCGGGCACTGGGCGCCAAGTAAAGATCACTGGAGACAATGAACTCAATTTTAGATTCATCTGCCAATATTTTGACTGTCTGGTTGATATCTGGGTTTTGATTTGCAAGATAATTCCCCGCAAGTGAGAATAACACACGGATATTGGTGTTTAATTTATCGGCATTAACCAAACCCTCTTCCGGGGTAACTTTACTGGCATCGTCGGCGGCCTGAACCCAATTCATAACGGAGATTTTTTCTTTTACCGGGTTTTTACCAAGATCAAGCCCGTACAGATATTTATTCCCAGCGACACCACCGAAACCTGCTGCCCACCCGCCTTTTTTACCCACATTACCGGTGATTGTGGCTAAAATTGTAGAACCACGAGCGACACGTTCACCACAGATATGACGTTGAGGCCCCCATCCCTGCATTAGGACTGCGGGTTTAGTGCTGGCGTATTCACGGGCAAGCTGGCGAATTGTATTTGCCGGCACTTTAGTGATTTTCTCAGCCCATTCCGGTGTTTTTACAACGCCATCTTTAGCGCCTGTTAAATAAGCAACCAAAGATTCATTGGCAGGAACACCCTCCGGCATATTGTTTTCATCAAAACCAATTGTATAACGATCAATAAACTCTTTATCATGCAAATTTTCACTGACAATCACATACATCATTGCATCCATCATCGCGTTATCGGTTGTTGGAAGCAAAGGAATCCATTGGTCAGCCAGCGAGGAAGCCGAATCGGAATAACGGGGATCGACAACAATAAATTTGGTGCCGTTTTTCTTCATTTTTTGAAAATAGTGATTGGTGTGACCAAAAATAGTTTCAGCCGGATTATGGCCCCAAAGAATCACCAATGGCGTATCTTCCAAAGTATCCAGTGTGCTGCCGGAAGTTGCCACACCATAGGTATAAGGTGTCGCTGCCGCAGTATTGCCCATACTCACGGAATGGTAATATTGTAAATGCCCGCCGGTAATATTCAGTAAACGACGCAACATTTTATCACCGGATGATACACCACCGATGACTGCGGTATTAACGCTGACATAGCGACAAGCCGGGCCATATTTTTCAGTAATGTGTTTCAGCTTATCTGCAATAATGGTGGTTGCCTCATCCCAGGAGATTCGCTCAAACCTCCCCTCTCCCCGCTTGCCAACCCGTTTCATCGGATATTTTAAGCGATCAGGGTTATAAACAAATTTGCGATAGCCTTTGCCACGAATGCAAGCCCGCATAATCGGCATGGCTTCATCAAGTTCATGATCCGGTCTGGTGGTTATCCGGGTGACGACTCCGTCTTTAACATGGGCGCGGATATCACATCTTCCCCCGCAGTCAAAGGTACTACAGGTTGGTACGACTTTCGTTTCGCCGGTATCGACAACGCTAACTGGCAGAGATTCCTGGTTTTTTTTCTCCTCTGCAACCGTTGTGCGGGCAGAAACAAAAGGAACAGAAATAAGTGCTGCACTGGCCTGAACAAAACGACGACGGCTGACCACTAACTCATCACTCTGTTCGTTGACTTCATCACTTATTTTTTTATTTTTCATATTAGCCTCCACATTGCATCTCATGAGTATGATGCATGTTATGCAGAGAAAACGGGGCAAATTTTGATAACGCTTAAGTATAAATATAGTTTATCTCACATTTTTTTGGAGAATTTTACTAAATCTGGTTAATCCGTTAGTGCTGAAACGAATAAAAGCATAAAACATGGTTGCCACATATTTAGCTATACTAAGCGGGTAATGCCGGCATTTCTTTAATGGCCGCAGACTACCGATTGATTAATCAATAAAAACGCTAACCGGTACACCAAAGCGAACTGAGAGTTTACGCATAGCTTCAAGCGTTAACGAACGTTTACCTTTCAAAATACGACTAACAAGGGAACGCGTTCCTATTTCGTCCTCAAAATCAGTCTGATTCAGGCCGTACTGATCCATCAATGTACGCAGAATTGCTATACCGCTTTGTGTGCTAGCAATACGTTCATTGAACTTTGTAAACTCTGGTGCACTACTTTCGTATGTGTCAATTTTAGCCGTAAGCATATCGACCAGCGGACTATCTGGATTGTGCTCGACCAGATATTCTACCAGCTTCATAGCCTCATCATAATCTTTGCGGGAAGTGCTGCCCCCTAAGAGAGGGACAATGCTTACTAGGCCATTTACTGCCTGAATTGCTTCGTTGATCATCATTCTTTATTCCTCCGGTAATAATCCGTCAATTTGTCATATTCTGCATGGGTTGATATGTGCTTGATAAAAATTTTCCCACGCTCAAAATCTGCAAAAAACATCACTCTTAAATTATTGCCGCCAACATCAATGACCCACCATTTTTCCCGATATTTCATCCGATCTAGACTAGGGAATACGCACTTCATTTCATCTGGAGAACTGAACTTTAAGCACTGCAACGACTTATATAGATCATCAAGTGCGGCGGAACTATTTGGGTAGCGGCGTGTAGCTAAATCAAATGGCTCCCTTGAAATAACATGCATTTCCATACCCCATTGTTTCCAATCTGGAAACAGTATACCGCAGGTTTATTATGTTGACAATATGGAAACAAATTATTCTACAGGAACATGGCTGGCTTTCGAAAAAGATTTTCTTTAGACCGAGCAGCCTAACTGAAGGTATGACTTAGGGAGGTTCATTTAATTTATTAATTATCTCCGTTTTCAAGCTACTCTGGTTGGCAAGAGTAGTAGCA
Source organism: Photorhabdus viridis (assembly GCF_040256935.1). NCBI lineage: Bacteria > Pseudomonadati > Pseudomonadota > Gammaproteobacteria > Enterobacterales > Morganellaceae > Photorhabdus > Photorhabdus viridis. The sequence continues at coordinate 15,768 of NZ_JBEJZY010000001.1, read as the reverse complement.
AGCATATCCCATTTTTCGTCCTCTAATTTAATCCCGATATCTATTTCATCCGAGGATGAATTAAGTTTGATATCAGTAAAAGTCAGTGTCAGATTATTTGGATTATCTCCGGCACCTCTTAAAGAAATAAGAAGACCAGGGGCATCATTGCCATTCTTTTTCTTTGGTATATTATATTCCTTTAATAAAAATCACTAATTAATTCCTAAGTTATATTAAACCAAAGTGAAAGAATATTTCTATAGTCTATACCCTAAGTAATAGGAAGCATTGTTAAATAGAGAAAGGGAGTTTATTACTTAAATCTCACAATATTGATGAAGTTCTGATAAGTATTTTATACAAATACTCAATTGTAGTTATCTTCCTCACTTCAAACTTATAGCGATAACAAATAGGATATTCAATATAATCAGTCTACCAACGACTGAATGACTACCAGAGGATTCGATAACAATAAACATATCTCCGTATCTGGACAGGACTATTTCCGTAAGAATCAATACCAAGCATTGATTAATCAGCAATATCAATTTAAAAATGAGATATTATTGGAGAGAGAGTAATGAAAAGAGTAATAAAAGACATATTTTTATTCACTGGTTTTATAGTTGGCAATTTAACATTATCTCACGCAGCGATTATTCCAGAGAATACAATGTTGTCAGTTAAGCAAGATATCGTTCGTAATAATGGTTCAGAACCTGCGTCTCTTGATGTCCATAAAGTTGAAAATGATGTTGAATTTAATATTATTCATGACTTTTTCAGTGGATTAGTCAGCACAGGCAATGATGGAAAAATCAATCCTGATTTAGCGACTCGTTGGGAAACTAAAGATAATAAAGTCTGGTTATTTTATTTAAGAGAAGGAATAAAATGGTCTGATGGCTCACCTATTACTGCCCATGATGTTGTTTTTAGTTGGCGACGTTTAGTTGATCCACAAATTGCGTCGCCATACAGTAGTTATCTTGGAAACATGCATATAATCAATGCTAAAGATATTGTTTCCGGTAAGAAAAAAAACGATGAATTAGGTGTTAAAGCATTGAATAATTTGACAGTGGAGATCACATTAGAACAGCCCGTATCCTATTTTTTACAGATGCTAGCTTATCCTGTTATGGTGCCTGTCAGCCAAAAGGCGGTTGAAAAATATGGTGATAAATGGACTCACCCAGATATATTTGTTAGTAGTGGGCCATTTAAATTATCTGAATGGGTGGTTAATGAGAAAGTCGTTGGCGTCAGGAATTCTCAATATTGGGACAATGTACATACTGTTATTAATAAAGTGACTTATCTTCCCATTGCATCGGAAACAGCAGATGTGAATCGTTATCTGGCCGGAGAAATAGATATAACCAAGAATATCCCCTCAGTTTTATTTCAATCTTTAAAAACTAAATTAGGCAGTCAGGTTCACATTACACCTGCATTAGGGGTTTATTATTACGATTTTAATAACCAAAAAGCACCTTTTAATGATGTCAGGGTAAGACAAGCATTAAATTTGGCTTTAGATAAAGATATCATAGCAAATAAAGTCTTAGGACAAGGCCAAGAACCCGCCTATAATCATACCCCACCCAATACCGGAGAAATGAATTTAGAGCAGCCTGATTATGCATTATGGACGCAGCAGGCAAGAATTGAAAAAGCCAGGCAGTTATTAAGCGCAGCCGGTTATAATAGAGATAACCCATTGAGATTTAAACTTTTTTATAATACATCAGAGGAGCATAAACGAATTGCGATTGCCGCAACTTCAATGTGGAAAAAAAATCTGGGTGCTGATATTGTTTTGCAAAACCAAGAACGAAAAGCCTTGTTGGATGTCATTCATCAAGGTAATTTTGAGATGGTGAGATATGCACGGATTGCTGATTATAATAACCCTGCATCGTTTTTAAATAATTTTGTGACTAATAGTTCTAATAATACTTTCTTATATAGCAATGAAGTTTATGATGATTTGATAAATAAAGCCAAAGAAACAAATGATCGAAAATATTTTCAGCAAGCAGAAAATATTCTGGCAAAAGATGTACCTGCAATTCCTGTTTATTACTATATTGGCGCCAGATTAGTAAAACCTTATATTGGCGGATATTATCTGAGTCCACTCGGTTTTGTGTCGTCGAAAGATCTCTATGTTATTAAGCATTAGCAGAATATGATTATCATATTTAAATGGATATTACGGTTTTAAACAGTTTTATTTGTTTTAGACCGTAATATATTGACAAGCCATAATAGTTTAATATGTTTAAATTGTAAATTACGTATAACCTTAATTTACAATTATATAATTAATATCTGAGCTATATTTACCTAGCATTTCTCTGCACAAATAATCCAAGGCATCATCATCTAAATCACCATCATATTCAATCATAATTATTCCATAATCATCATAGGGATCACCCCAGTTCGCCGGATTAATATTTTTATTAATATAAGATTTAATTTCCTGCTTAATAGATAGAATTGATGTGCTGACAAATATACCAATCATTATCACTTTTGACATAATTTCACCCTGCAATATTCATTTAGAATACAGTTGTGTATTACTTAAAGCTGTTTAAAATTCAACTGGCTTTCAATTGATTAATGTAACCTCTATGTTTGCGAGAAAAAAATTCCCCTAATTAAACAATAGCAGAACTATATAAAAAATCAATCATCAATATAAATATTGATGATTGAATGTTTATTCCATTTTATTATTAGTGGCGCCCTATTTTACCCAACATCTGAAAGCAATATCGGATCTCAGGAATTATCTTGTTAAAACTGACAAACAAGAGCCGTATCAAGGCAATTTCGTTGATAATCATCCCAAAAACCTAGGGGATGATTATCAATATCGCTTTTTAACAGCATGGGTTTTTGCCATCTAAATTGTTTGAACCCCGCCTTTTGGATCGCTGCTTGATATTGTTCACGATTCCAACGATACATAGTGAAAGGGCTGGGTGGTGTGGTAAGAAATTCAGCTTTCACGAGAGTGGTGTCTTTCACCGGCTCTTCACTCAGAATTTTTATACAATAATTTTCATAATTCCCTTTGTCTAATCGATAATCAGGTTCAAAGGTATACGCAATTAGTTTACCGGAAGGTTTGAGATGAGCGGCAATGACACGGAACATAGTTTCAAGATCTTCAATAGATTCTGCATGGCAGAATAACCAGGCTGCATTGACTATGTCAAATTTGCCAAATGACTCCATCTTGCAGACATCTCTTATATGAAATTCGATATCGTCACCGTATTGTTGTGATTTGCTTTTCGCAATTGCTATCATGTTATCTGATATATCGACTCCAATGACTTTTGACGCACCGCCATTTTTGTATTCTCGACTAAAGAGACCATATCCACAGGCTAAATCTAACACCGATTTCCCGTGTATATCTCCTGCCAGATTTAAAATAGTTCTGATTTCTACTTTGATATGGTCAGAAGCATCTGAAAAGCTCTCGTAAAGATGTGCAATAGGGTCATATAAAGTGTCATCTTTCATGTTTTTTATCCTTAGCTAAAGGCCAAAGTGCTTTATTTATCGAAGAGATATATTATTGAGTATTAATTTAATAATTACTTAAAGTTTTCATCTTATCATATATTAATACATTAGTGATGAATTGGATATGATTTTTTATATTATTTAATTTTCGGGTAAATATAAAGAAGAAAATGAATATTTAATACCTATAATATGTTTTGTGAAAACTATTATTCTCATAATAATTATATCGAGTCATCAATTGTTGAATATTCTACTCAATGTCTAATATGGGAACAGAATGGTACTGTTCCCATTTCTTACTTATTGCCATCCAAACTCTATTGTGACTAAATTGGCAGTGTATCTGACATCAATTAGTTCATTTTGTAATTCCACCGGAAGAACATCAAAGGTGTATATCTGGTTATTGAGGTTTACAGTGTCAATAACAATATTAACTACTCCACTACTGCTTAATTTGCGTAACTGGGTGGTTTCATTCACTTTAGTAAAGAAATTATCAATTATGTCACCATGTATCGCATCTAATACTGTAACGTTCAATATCTCATGTTCAAGCCCTGGAATATCATCAACGGTAAAATCAATGGAGCAGTAGTATTCAACTTGACCAAAGTCGATCGACGCCCCTGTCGTTTCGCCTGTAATAACCTTTATCGTAGCCGGAGTAACTAACACTGGAGCCACCACAGTTAAATCTGCATTTTCCAGGTTTGAAGCACTCAACGAATAGTCACCAGCCAGGATGCTTTCCAGCTGAATTGTGCCCATTACCACATTAGCTGATACGGAGTACCCGCCTGCGATAGTAAATAACACAGTAGGTTGAAGATTATCCAATGCAGGATCAGGTGATGCTGCACAGGTAATATTAACCGTGCCATTGAGATCTGGTGCGCTGTCTGCGGCAAAAACAAAGGAATCAAGATATTTATTGGGATCTGTTGTCAAATCACCATTGACACTAATATTTATTGAGTCTGAATCAATAAATATATATGGATTTGGGAAAGTTATTGTTATCGTTACAGAAAATGTATTGGCATCAATAGAGATATTTTGAACATCAACACTCCAATTTTTCCATTCGGAAAATGACAGATTTATATTGGTTGGTAATATTGGAGCCGGAGAAATAAAGTTAAAACTCAGATAGTTATCAATATGAATCTGGTATCCGGTATCATAATGTAAGTTATTGATAATAATGGAGCCATAATACGGTATAGCACCAGGACCCACGACAGCATTATATAAAATACTCACTATAACCTCTGCTATATATCAAAATTGAAATAATATCCCTTGGAGTTTCAGGGACTGTTTTTCCACAATAGAAAGCAGATGAATTAGCTTTCTGAGTAGAAATTGATAATTCAATTGCTCCTGATGAATCTAAATTAAAAAGAGAGAATTAGTATAGTAGAAAATTTAACTTTACTAAATTAATGTCTTTTTTATATATTTTTACGATATGATTTAATATTTTCATCAATCTATATAATTATTCCATATCGATAGTTTTTATCATTCAGGTTATCTGCATAAGAATATACTGCCAAAAACACATCACCATAACTATAAGTAAGTGTTTTTAAGTTAATAAATGCTATCAAAACGCATAGGTTGTTATAGCATGAACCATGTCAAATAAATTAAGAAAATCATATCCTTTTATATTATAAAAAATAATAACAGGCACATTTTAGAAAAACTTTCAATAGCTTAATGTAATTAGATTGTTAATCAATTTATGAAATGGATAATCATATTATATTCACCTAAAATGAATGATTAAGTCCCGGGGCTTTATTTGTCATAGATAAATCATCCTGTCTGATGGAGGACACTATTATGTATAAACATAAAGTGAGAAATATGACTTTAGCCACTACGATAATTGCAGCTTTATTTAATGGTGCCTGGGCTCATGGTTATATTGATAGTCCAGGTAGTCGTGCATTCCTTTGTTCTGCTCAAGGAGATAAACAAAATACGGATTGTGGGCTGGTTAAATATGAACCCCAATCTCTTGAAGCTAAAAAAGGCTTCCCACAAGCAGGTCCCGAAGATGGTCACATTGCCAGTGCTGGTATTGGTCACTTTGGTGAGTTGGATGCCCAAACAGAAGATCGCTGGAAAAAAATCCCTATTACTACCGGTAATATTGAGTTTAAATGGGAAATTGTCATTCAACACAAAACTGCAAGCTGGGAATATTTTATTACCAAACCGAACTGGGATCCTAATAAGCCTTTAACCAGAGAGCAATTTAATAGCACACCTTTCTGTTTTGAGGATTACCAGGAGAAAATGCCAGGGAATCAAGTTATTAATAAATGTACCTTACCAGAAGGATATCAAGGTTATCACGTTATACTGGGTGTCTGGACTGTTGCAGATACCCTTAACGCATTTTACCAAGTCATTGATACAACAATTAATCCTGCCTGATATTTAGTACATATTATATCATAATTTGGGAACAGCATGGTGCTGTTCCTTTTAGTTGGGTTCGCTTGGAAAACGGAAAACATCCTACGTCAAGCTTATTTTTTATACATTCGAGTTGACAACAATTCACGTACTGGCTTGATCTTTTAAGTGTACGGTAATATGGTAAAAGGGAATGAACTGAGATTTGCTCAAAACTTAACTGCCTGTGAGTAAGCGCTTATTGTAGCTCTCTGTTGGATTAAATGGTTTTCATGCCAAATATAAAATAGATGAAATTGTGACTTGATTATGAACCTTTGTTTTTACACGTCTAACTCAAAGAAATACACTTATGCCGAATCTATTTTTTCCAGTTATGTTGACATAAACTTGGTTCATAAAAGCTTCGACTTTAAAGAGTTACAAACTGATGATCCTCAAGAAAACCTACTATTTAAGTTAAATCAGGTTCCATACGTCCCTTCTTCCTATGTTTTTATTGAGGACAGCACCTTCCATATAGATGTTCTTAATGGTTTCCCCTCGCTGTATACTAAATACATTTTATCTTCGTTAGGTATTCAGGGAATTATTAATCTATTAGCAGGAAAAGATAACCGTGAGTGTTATTTCATCAATCACTTGGCACTCAGAACGGAAAATAATAAGGTCGTCTTTTTTTCAGGCACTACAAGAGGGTTATCTATTTCTCTTTCTCCTTTAGAGCTCAGTAATGAAACAGGCTGGTCTGATCTTTGGCAGATATTAAAAGTAACAGATAGTGGGCAGTTCTACAGTCAGTTAACTGAAGGACATAAGTACCTTTTCAACCAACAGAATAATAATACTGATGCCTTTCAACTACTCAGAGAGCATCTTATTGAGAGAGAGTTATAAAACTAGTTTTATTCACGTTACATTAGATGTTTTTTAATTTTATCAATACATGAACGACTATCGCTCACAATAATGATCTTAGATACAAACTGGGAGAGCATAAAAATGTAGCGAAATTGGGGATGTGACTCATTTACGCAGGAATCCTTACGGTACCCGTAGCAGGGAGTACTCACTCTATGTGCCGTTGATAATCCATAGATTGATGCAGAACTCTTACAATAGTGATCCCATTTGCCATTAAACGAAAAAAGATAATGTGTGAAGCAACCGGGAATGCCTTTAGCCCAGGTCGAACATGGCTGTAACTCCGGGCCAGCCTGGGCTCTTCGGCAAGTGTATGAAAAGCTCTGTCGATATCCTTGATATATTGATACGCTTTTTCCAGGCCAAATTTTTGGTAACTGTATTCAAAAATAGCCTCTAAGTCCTGTTCAGCTTTAGGCTTTAGAAAAAAGGTTTTACTGGACATTATGTGCTTTATTTTTCATACGGGTAAAGAAGGTATTTATATCCCACGCTACGGCTTTGCCACTGTTATCACCTTCATCAATTAGCTGACGAAGCGCTTCCAGTTTGGACTCAGCTTGCTTTTCCTGTAACAACCGTAATCCCTCCCGAACAACTTCACTATTAGTTTTGTAATAACCTGATTCGACCAGGCTTTCTACAAAACCCCGTAATTCTTCGCCAGTATCCACTGTCATTGTACGTGATACCATAATACACCTCATTTCAGATCATTAATTAATATTCTATAGTATAAGACATATTCTTACACTCTGGGAGTGTCCTTTATTTTTCGCTTGACTACCGCCAAATATGTGAATAACCCCCATCGATACATAATATGCACCATGCCGCATAATTTACCTGTTTGCTCCCGTCAACCCATCGACGAATAGTGCGGGAGCTCACCCCAATGCGTCGAGCAAAAGCGCTTTGGCTTACTGTAATCAGCCTAAAATAATATGAGGCACACATAACGATGTGTCCTTTGTTATTCGGCCAACATCTTCCCTCACCGATAAACCAGCCGATCTGTCATTAATAAGCCAGCTGCCGATAAGAACGTGATTATCACCGAATTTTGGTAACGGGCTATATTGTTGCACGATGTAACCTTCTTCCCCATAAGGCCCACCGACTTTCTCAATCACCTTGCCATTCTTGTGAATACTGATGTTCGAACCTTCGCGGCTAAATATTGGCTTTATTACATAATGCGTCAAGCGTTTAGCTTTCGGGTCATCAGCAAAGTAAGATTCAAGCAGGTTTGGGTGCCCTGGGAACATTTCCCAAAGCAACGGTAAGATTGATTTGTTCGAGGTAATGCACTTCCACATTGGCTCATACCAGTTAACGCCAGCGGTTGTTAAGTGTTGAGCATACTCTTCGCGAAACATAAACTCCCACGGGTACAGCTTGAATATAGAGTCGATGATTTTACTATTGTTGTCCGTAAACTTGCCGCATTCACTCAGGCCAATATCTTCAACATAGACAAATTCTGTGTGAATACCGGCATCTTTGGCGCAATCAGCCATGTATTCGACCGTACCTCGGTCCTCTTCTGTATCTTTACAACATGCAAAGTGAAGTGTGTTGAATGGCAGGAACGGTTTAAGCTCATAGAAGCGATCCACAAGTAATTCTTGTAATAAGTTGAACTGGTCCGCAGAACGTGGCACTTCTCCACGGTCAACTTTGTCTTCCAGCCACAACCAGCTAAAGAAGCCAAGTTCATAGATCGAGGTCGGTGTATCTGAGTTGAATTCTAATAATTTCGCCGGATTTTTGCCGTCATAGGCAAAATCGAGTCGGCTATACAGGCTCGGATCCTGGCGCTCCCAAGATTCACGAACCAACGACCACATTGTTTCTGGAATTTGGAATTTAGCCATCAATTTGTCGCTACTAACCACTCGCTCTACCGCCTGAAGGCCCAGTTGATGGATTTCCTCTGTCGGAGCTTCAATATGCTCCTCAATCTGCCTGAGAGTGAACTGATAGTAACGGTCTTCCGTCCAGTATGGTTCATCATCAATTGTATGGAAACCAAAACCAAATTCTTTGGCGCGCGTTTTCCAATCATGGCGTGGTGTCGTTGGGACCTGTAGCATGACTTTGACCTCCCGATGCTTCTTGTCATCCTGAATTAACTACCAAAGCTGATTAACCACCCCAGCTTGATCTGGCTGAGGATGTTGAGCCAAAACCACCTTTAGACTTGGTGGTTACGATGGGTTTATTGTAATCAGGGAGCCGGGTGAAACTGTCCTTAGAGCGAGTTGAAGAGCCGCCGTAATAGCCTGTATTAGATTGTTGTTCCCTCTCACGATTTAGGCGTTCTCTATACATTCTTTCCCTATACACACTATCTCTGTTCTTGAGCAGTTCAGATGCTATATAAGCAGACCCTATTGTACCCAGTGTCGAGTTCATACCCGCAGAGGCGTTTGCTGTCCCCGAAGAGATTTCTTGCTTAGGCGGCAGACGGACGGTTGCCAATGGATGCAAATAACGCTGGTTCATCTCGAACTGGATATTGTCCATATCTGAGTAAGAACCAATCACCTTACCATCAGCGAAAAATAGATTGCCGTACAGGTCGCTATAGCTTGATGTTGAAGTGAAAATGGGTTGATAGAATACATTACGGTATTTGTCAGAAATGTTGTATTCATTGAAATACTCAGGCTTGACATCCGCCATCATGAAGGCAGCCATCTTTGGTCGATAACCAAGCTTGCCCGGCATTTCTTCACACTCACCGTATTCAAGTTTGCACATTGCTTCTTGTCTGAATTTCTGCGATGTCCGATCTGCTTCACGCAATGCTGCCTTATACGTGGTTTCACATTCAGCAGCAATCGTATTCTGTGGATCGTTCTGACAAGCCGCTAAATCCTTATAAAGCTTGATTGACAGTTCATCCATCGATTGACCGCAGCCAACTAGCGAACCAATACTGAGCGTTAGCGAAGTCAGTGAAAAGGTACGCCAATATTTACGTTTGCTTTCAATGTTGATGCCTGTGCTGCGCATTCTGCGTCTTTTGTTCTCGTTCGTCATACAGCCTCTGGATTAGTAAGTCATGCAAGCTGCGTTTAGAAGACCAACAGAGATTGAAACTGCTGCCAGAACTATAGCGGCTGGGATCTCATTGTTCTCAATGCGGGATACAATTTTCGGCATCATGAATATGCGAACCATGAAGAAACCGGCAATCTGCGCCAGTAGTGCAACAACACCCCACATCACGAAATCAGTAATGCCTATAGAGTTGCTCGCTGCACTCGCAATTGCGATGGTATAACCTACCAGAGCGCCGCCTAGCGATACTGCGGCGGCCGTATTTTTTTCTTCTTTGATCAACTTCCATTCATCCTGTGGAGTCACCATGACATAGATGAATTTGAATACAATGAAGAAAACAAGCGCCAAACCAAAACACAAGCCAAAGTTGGTTACACTATCAATAAATTGAGTTAAAGCTTGTTCTTCATCTGCGAGTGTAATCATTTATGCTACCACTTTAAAATCTGTTTGATTAAGTTGAATACCGGTGCTTTTTACCATCAGCCGGTCTAAGTTGTTGCCTATAATCTTCTCTTCGCCCGCAATCAACAGCTCCTCTGTCCTGTTATCTGAAACCTGGCGAGTGTAAACCATCATGAATTGGTCAGTTTCAGTCATGGCGCCGTTCTTATGGTAGGTTTTCTCAGTAATAGCGACAGGTTTCGTGTTGTCCCACAACCGGGAAAACTTGGTACCGTCGAGGTCATATTGTCCGTTCGGTGTGACAATACCGCTTTTAATCAGTGCATCCCATTGAGTTTGGGCGTCGATCGGCCTGGTTTCGTAGAAGTACCAAAGGCTCACCTCTTTCACCCCATCATCGCTTTCGTTTTCTTGAAGCACTTGGAGGTAGCCTTCATCATCGGTGTAGTAGCGAACCAAACGTACATTATCACCAAGATCGACAACACCGACAGAGCATATAAGCTGAGTTGAAGCAGCGTTTTCGATGGTAAGGTCAGACTCGATCAGTTTTAGTATCAGCGGGTCTATCTCAAGTGCGCCGCCAATACGCAAACCCAATACTTCTGGTGCCTTCGGACCAACAGACACAATTTCTTTGCTGTTGAATGCTCTCTTAAACGCTTTAGCGATTTTGGAAAACATAGAAACATCCTTTGAATTTACAGAGGAAGATCCCGCCTAAGGAGCAGGATCTTGACTAACAAACCAGGGGGATTACTTGCCAAGAATGCGGGCAAGTTCATCTTCTGCGGACGCGGAGCTTGAGGTAATGCCAGCCTCTTTAAGCCTTTTGTCCAAATCGCTTGAAGTAGCGCTATCGTGAAGCTCTTGTTGGGCCTCAAACTTAGCCGATTTTTCAGCCTGACGCGCTTTGATACGTTCAAGGGAATCAAGCGCAGTAGATGTTTTTGACGACGCGCCAACTACAGAGTTATGGGTTGCGGCCTGGGCTTTCTGTACTTGTTCAGTAGCCTTAACAAGGTCAACTTGATTCTCAAGCTGAGACACTTTTTCTTTAGCTTCTTGCACAGTACGGCGGTGGGTGGCTTCAGCCGTCTTGAAAGCGTCCAGCTGTGATTGCCCTGTTTCCAGTTCGCCACGTAGGCTCGCAACTTTCTGAGCACATTCCAGCGCAAGCCCATTGTCACCTTTATTGGCGGCGGAGCGAGCATGCCCTTCGTATTCGGTGATACTGGCTTTGATAGCTGAAACCTTTTGCTCTGCCATTTTGCGCTTGGCGATAATATTGATCAAACTGTCATCCGCACGGCGGATTTCTGCTTTAGCCTCACGAATTTCCTGATCAAGAATGGTTAATGCATTCTCGTCAGCTACCGCTTCTACCGCGTTATTTACCGTGCCTTTGATTGCTTTGAAAAGCTTCTTCCATACACTACTCATTGATATTTACCTATACTGTTATTTCAGAAACTCAGAATATGCATCAAGAAGTTCATTGATGTTGGTGAACAACATAGAGACTTCGATGACAACACTCTCCACTTTTGATTCCGAAGACAGAGCGCCAAAAGCGGTATAATAAGATTGACCATCTACTTCGGTAATTCCAACAGAGGTCAGAGGGATCATCTTATGTGTTTCTAAAATGAATTTATTTAAGGCGGCAGTATCCGAAACATGCTCTTCCGAAAATATTAACGCTTCCACTGTGATTTGTTTTCCACAAATTGCCAGATGTGCCTTAACACCATCTTCATTAGTGATAACAAGGCACTCACCTGTTTGCTCTACAGTCCAGTTATTATCAGACTTTTTAAGAGCGGTAATGACTTGATTTAATTCCAAGCTATCTACTCCAATAGTTTGCGTGATTTTTCAGTAACACGCCATATGTTACGTTCAAGTGATTATAAATTTAGCACTTAATCACATTAATTTTAACAACTATTATACTTAAATAAATAGTAGATCACTTAAGGAATTCAATTTAGTTTGGTTTGAGAAATCTGAACTTTTATCAACTCAACCACCGAAAGTACGCAATGTCAGCCAACAAGCCGTAATGAACAGAATGACAGCAACAACACATTCCATAATGCAACGCTGCCAGGGTTTCGATATGCAGGTCGAGAACCAGCGTGAGCTATAGGCCAAGCCGTAGAACCATATGGTCGAGGCCGCAAGCGCGCCAGCCACGAACAAAATCCGATGATTGGCAGGGTAAGGCGCTGCTGTTGAGCCCAGGATAACAACAGTTTCCAGCAGAGCTAAAGGATTAAGAAACGAAAGACCAAGCCCGCGTTTCACCATATTGAAGGGACGGGTATTCTGTTGCTCGCCAAGGGAAACAATCGCCCCACCCTCATTCATAGCCCGGCGCCCCGCCTGGAATGTCAGGAATAGCAGGAACATTACTGTGAGTAACGTCAAAGCCACCGTAATTCCCCGGTTTAACGCAATGATACTTCCAACACCCAACGCACCTGTGATAATTAGGATTACATCGCAAATCACAAAAACTGAAGCGAGCAAACCAACACGGTCGTTCAACAAGCCAACCCGGAGGATTTCCATGTTTTGAGGGCCAATCGAAACAACAAGCCCTAAGCAAAGAATAAAACCATTAACTAATGCTAACATAATCTTTCCAAAGTATTGTTTCCACCAGATAGAATCACCTCTTCCACATCAGGATGCATACTCAAAGCAACATTAACACAGTAAATTAACTTGCTGGCAAGTCGCGATGATACCTCTAAGCATAGGATAAGGAATGTTATTGCTCTATTAACACCATCACAATTATTAATTAATTTTATGATTATATGAGAATGTTCAGATGTAGACTTTAGAAAGAGGTTTATTTTTTCTTTACTAAAATTTCTTTACCTATATTTTGCTCTGTTCTGACTAAAATATCAGGAATACTATCAGTCGGGATTATAATCATTCTAACTATGCACGATATTGAATATTCTATAATTAATATCTTTCTCGGCGATGTATTTTTGAATGGTGGTAGATCATCTAAAAACGGTGGTTATAATTATCTCTCAGCAACAGAACCGAAAATGTATGAACGTGGCCCGACTCAAATTACCTTACAGGTTAAATCGGCAGGACGGTATCGTTTAAGAATGTATTATGCTTATATGGCAGATTCATTCAATTTTGATTCGGCAGTTCAAATGAAGCTAGAAAAATCAAACAGCACTATTTTCGATAAAAATATCAAATTCTTTACCGAAAGAGTTTTAACACCTTATAAATCAGGTTCAAACTACGGGCCGGTTGTATATCGGACAACTGAGGTTGATTTAAAGGCTGGGCCTCTATTGTTAACATTACATGAAGAAGAAGGTAAACGTCTATCTGGTCAGGGGTTAATTCAGCATATTGAATTTTTAGGACTATAATATTGCATGAGATTGTTACCGAGACCTTGGTAACAATCTCCTTCCCTTTATCTCTTAATTTCTTGCTGCTCTTGCCAAATAGCATGCAGTTTTGGCGGAGTAGCAAATTTTTTTTTGTTCATGCTTTGACCTCAACGCTCACAACCACCGCTCTTTACGGCAGCCGCTTGAGGTGGTTTGAAGCCAGCTTCCGACAGCAGACTTCGGTGGGCCGACCACCATCTCCTCCTGAGCTTATGCTACATACTGGCTGCATTCCCTATGCTGCTAGTTTGTATGCCTGCGGCACACTTTCTATCAAAAATCGCCTTCTTAACATCAGCTTATCCCAGAGAGATAACGCTTTTGCCTTCATATGCCCCGATTTACCCAGATAGGGGTAATGGGAGCGAAACTACAATATGACGACATTTGTGGTATACAGGAGTAAAATCATCTGCATCGGTTGCCCGGTAAAAGCCGGGCAAAAACCACACAAACGACTTGTTAATAAGTTTCTTAGTGCTATTATAAAACCTATAAAAAGGTTCTTTTGTAGCGAGGGTTTTATGCCAACGACCATTCTTAGTACAACAACGGCCAGCATCACTGAGTTGAAAACAAACCCGATGGCAACAGTCAACTCAGGAGATGGGTATCCGGTTGCGATTTTGAATCGTAATCAACCTGCGTTTTACTGCGTTCCTGCAGAGTTATACGAACAAATGTTAGAGTTTATTGATGACCAGGAACTAGCAAATCTGGTCAAAGAGCGTTCAGAACAGACATTGCATGATGTCAATCTGGACCGTTACTTATGATCTACAAAGTTAAGTTCAGAACTGATGCGCTTAAGGAATGGAATAATCTTGATCGTTCCATTCAACAGCAGTTCGCTAAGAAGCTTAAAAAATGCTCTGAGAATCCCCATATTCCCTCTGCCAAGCTGAGAGGAATGCCGGACTGCTACAAAATTAAACTCAGGTCATCTGGCTTCAGACTTGTTTACCAAATCCTTAATGATGAGCTAATCATTGCTGTTGTTGCTGTCGGAAAACGTGAACATAGTGAAGTTTATAACCTCGCCAGTAAACGACTCAGATAACATATCAGGACGATGCATATGACGGTTAAACATATCAAAAAAATGGTCTGTCGCGTTAGTGGGAACACTTTCGGCCATGTATTTAGTATTCTGCCTTCCAATACACATCGCTTTAGCTGGCTTCATATATAAGTATGTGAAGTATTATGGTTTTCAAAAATCAGATATTACACTCTGGGTGATTATTTGGGTTTCTTTAGCATTAATAGGCGCGCTAATATTTTCTATAATCTCCAGACAAAAACGCAACATCAGCGCCTTCACCTCTTACTTTCGAGATACTCATTTCAATGAGGCATTGCCATCCAACATAGCAAAAAGTTGGACTGGCCTGAATTATCTGGCTCTCGATGCAAAAAATGGGACTCTTCTATACATTAATCATCCAGACACCACCATCTTTAATTTCTTCTTACGTGACTGCTCCCCGCCCTGTCGGGCGAGGCTTCCCACTTCCTAGGCCGCAACCGTCTGTGTGACGGATTTACACTGGCCTCCATGGGCAGAAACGACGAGTCCCGCCGCTTGTAATTCCAGTATTCCCTTGCGTTCGATGTTGATCGCCGCATTGATATCGCGGTCATGCTCTACTCCGCATTCAGGACATTGCCAGATGCGTTTATTTAACGGCATCTCCGACATTTTGTGACCACAGCAGTGACAGGTTTTCGAACTGGCGAACCATTGATCCAACTTCACCAGATGCACTCCTTTCTCTGCTGCTTTGTATTCCAGTTTTGCGACGAATCCAGACCATCCAGCATCGCCTATCGCACGAGCCAGATGGTGATTTTTCATCATATTTGCCGCTTTCAGCGTCTCGACAATTACCGCTTGGTTTTCGTCAACAATTGCGCGAGATAATTTATGCTGGAAATCGGCGCGGGC